>JAJYVK010000072.1 GCA_021792075.1 Actinomycetes bacterium
CAGCAGAAAGACAAAGCTTGAGTCTTCGGGTGCGAGTGTTTCCTTTTGAAAAAGCTTGATGAGGTCGTAGTAAGGCTGAAGTACTCTGGGACCCCTACGGCCTTGGAGCCGAGCACTTATGCTAGAGTTGGTGCCGCTCACCAGGGGAGCGCCGAGAAGTATCGTGAGAACTTGAATGATTTGGACCACGACTGGCGACAAGTTTAGGTTACCCAACACTACCTCCACGTAGTTCCAAGAACTCTGTAGAGGCCATTAGCTCACTAGGAGCGGTTCAGGGTAAGACCAGCCGGAACCTCATCCGACGACTTGCACCATCAGCTAAGGCGATCTTTCTGATCTGCAAATCGCACCCAATTTACATTATGTGACACATTCTGTCCAGCACCAAGTGGGTCTTTATGACAACTGTCGTGCTTAAGCCCAGTTTCAAAGTGATGCGAGAACGCTACACAAATGAAATCAAAACAGAGTGCTCTTGGGTCGGTCGGCACCGGCAACGCTGGTTGGCATGAGTTCTTGATATGGCCTTTTTCATAGGCGGCGACGTTACCAAGCAGCCGTGAGGCTCATAAGTAAAGGTCTTATATCCTGTGACACGGAGCTGGATTGTGGCCTGGCAGATTCGAAGTGGATTGAAGCGCCTATTTGTGCAGTTGATCCGTGATAGGAATGAAGTTGTGTGCAGTTTTCTAGATGAAATCGAAGCGCAAAGAAAGAGCATTGATGCACAGATGGCCGATAGCTGTAGGTTTGGCTTTATCAACTCTCATGATGTCTGGATGTGGAGGCAGCGCTGATGCCAGTCAGGTAGCAAGTTCTACCATTATTGTCACGAAATTCAACGGTCAAATGAACATCACGGCCACGAAACAGTCCGCTCTTGTCGACAGCTCCGGGATCCTGCAGCACGTCGACTCGGTTTCTTACATCTCAAAGGCACAAGTAATAGCCACCCAAGATTCGGGTAACGAGACGGATGTATTCAAAAGTCTTGACGAGGGAAGCAGTTGGCACCAGATCGCGATCATACCTGGGTCGGTCATCACGACGGATTTCGTCGACGCTCAGGTCGGCTTTACATTGTCAGATGGTCCTGGCAGTTCTTCGTCTCCGTCGCTTTACTCAACATCGAATGGCGGACAAACTTGGATGAAAGTAAATACCGCACCGTTCATCTCCCTGAGATTTGTCTCCGCGGAGGCTGGTTTCGCCGTTATGAAGGGTGGCAGTTCGGGTGCCGCAGTTCAGAGTTCCGCGCTCTATAAAACGGCAGACGGCGGGAGAACGTGGTCTTTGGTACCGTCGCCCTTGAACGCCTCTGTCGTCTCGGCAACGTTCAGCTTTGTGAATCCCACCGAAGGCTGGTTGCTAACAGGCTCTCGTGCTGCCGGGGGTGAAATCAAATATCTTTATCGGACGGTTGACGCTGGCAACACCTGGTCTCAGGTAGCCCAGACCTCTTCAGGCTCGGGAGGGGCGCCTGGCCTAAACCAGTTCCCGCCTCTCGGAAAAGTCGGGCAGCTGGATTTCATCAGTCCTACCATGGGCTTCATCGACCTAGTCCAAGGTGGCTTTTTCGAGTCGCAGGACGGCGGAAAGACCTGGGCGCAGCGGCTCCTGCAGGGATTACCAGTTCAGTCTGAGAGAGGAATTCTGGGATTTGCCGTATGGAGCCCGGAGAGTTTTTCGCTTGTGACGGACCGGCCCTCTTTCTGGCTCACGAAGTCTCAGAACCAATGGTTGCGTGTCTACCCAGCCCATCGTGAGATGGGAATCTACAGTGGGATCAGTGGCCTTTACGCACTTTCCCAGGCCGGGGAGTTGAGTAGCATCCAGACTTCAAGCTCCCAACAGGTTGTGTCAAAGGTTCCTAGCGGAACGATCCAAGTGGAACCTTTCTCAACTGGAATAGCAGCGTATACTCCCGCGAGGATATACATGACCACAGACGGTGCTCACTGGGAGCAGGTGCCTTTTCCTCACGGTTGGTCTTTAGTGCAAGGCCATTTCATCTCGGAGGAGTTCGGGATCGTTGTAGCCAATGACAATGGGCCGCCGGGTTCAGCCGTGTTGGAGCTCACCAATGATGGTGGAAGCAACTGGGAGACTGTGCAAACCAAGTTCCATCCGTTTGCAATCGACCCGATCTCTCCTACGAGCTGGTGGGCGATCGGAGGTACTGATGTCACTTTGACTCGCAACATCGCGAAGCTAGGCTCGAGGCAGATGTTGTGGAACCTTTACTTCACCGCTGACGGGGGTAAATCCTGGGATGAGTTCATAGCCAACTGGCATGCGGTAGGCGGACTCGATTTTGTGAGTACCTCGGAGGGCTATGTCTGGGTCCCGGGCATTCTCTACAGAACGGTGGATCGAGGCAGTTCATTCATCCGCAACTATCTTCCTCCACAGATTGGTCTCGAAGGTATCTCCTCTATGACTTTTCAGCCCGGCGGAGTGGGTTGGTCGCTTGGGAATGGGGGCTATCCAATTTACCATACCATAGACGCAGGTGCTCACTGGGGACCGAATCCATAGCGAAGTGGGAGCTGGCCTGGAGCCACTGCATTAATGTGCTTGCCTGTCCCTCGATCTTCGTAGGATTCGTGCTCTCGCCCACCTCCATGCCGGGATATGTCCTGTTTGGATGTGGCAGGACTAAGTTTGAATCATGAGCAAAAAGCATGTATGGATTCTTAGGGTTTCGTCATTGTGGACTTTTTATGTGTGGGCGGTACTAGTGCGAAATATGATAGTTGACCGCACCAATACTATTGGATTTCGCGCGGTTCACATCGGGCTGGCGATAGTCTCATTTGCGTTTGCCGCTGCAACGTGGAGAATTTCGAATTTGATATCCAAGGATATCGCCATGCAGTGGAATCGCGATACCACGTCAGGAGTGGCAGTTCACAAGTCGTCACAGTGAAAGGCGCCAACTGGGTCGTCAGGTTGGCCCGTTTGGTCCTGACGCATAGGAGGAACGTAACACTTGCTCTTGGAGCGTCGATCATCGGAATGGTGATCTCAGCTGTTGTGCCTGTGGTGGAGAAAACTATCATCGACAGCGTAGTGATCTCTAAAATTCAGCCGCTTGCCCCGTGGCTGGCGGTACTCGTAGCGCTAGGGCTGGCTGGCTTCGCCCTCTCTTTTGTGCGGCGTTACGCTGGCGGGAGGCTGGCATTCGACGTTCAGCATCAGATCCGCAACTCGATCTTCGAGCATTTGCAAAGACTTGATTTTGCCCGTCACGACGAGCTCGCCACAGGGCAACTGGTTTCTCGAGCTAATTCTGACGTTGGTCTTGTCCAGGGTCTCCTATCTTTCACCCCGCTTCTGATCGGAAACCTGGCCATGCTCCTCTTTGCAGTTGTGGTGATGCTTGTTGTGTCTCCGGAGCTTGCCTTGGTGGAGATACTTTCAATTCCAGTCTTGGCCTTTGCCTCCCTGAGACTTAGAGCCTCGGTTTTTCCGGCGAGTTGGGATGCTCAGCAGAAAGAAGGAGAGGTTGCAGTCGTCGTGGAGGAGGCTGTGACCGGGGTAAGGGTTGTCAAAGGTTTTGGAATGGAGGCGAGGGAGCAAGCGAAGCTCTCTGAAAGCGCTCAGAGGTTATATCGTTCAAGGGTGAGGCTGGTGGGGCTTCAGAGCAAGCTCCAAGCATTGCTGGCTTTCATTCCGATGCTCACCCAAGCGGGAGTGCTTGGTCTCGGCGGCTATTTGGCCCTACACCACCATCTCAGTATCGGCTCGCTCTTGCTTTTTTCCTCCTACGTTGTGCAAATTGGTTCACCAGTGAGACAGCTCTCGACGCTCCTTTCTTTCTCGCAGCAGGCACGAGCAGGAGCCGAGAGAATATTCGACCTTCTCGATTCGAATCCGATAGTGCAGGAGGCTCCGGATGCAGTGCCGCTCAGAGCCTCCGGAGGAAAGATTGAATTCCAGCACGTGAGTTTCGGATACACCAAGGAGCACCGGGTTCTCGATGATTTTTCGCTTACGGTGCAGGATGGCGAGACCGTGGCGCTGGTCGGCCTTTCTGGCTCCGGGAAATCCACGCTGGCACTCTTGGTGCCACGGTTCTATGACGTCTCATCTGGCCGGATCCTTATCGATGGTCAGGAGATCACAGGTGTGACGATTGATTCTCTGCGAAGCCAGGTCGGGGTGGTCTTCGAAGAGAGCTTTCTCTTCTCTGACACGATCAGAGCCAATATCGCCTACGGCAAGCCGGATGCGACTCTAGAGATGGTCGAGAATGCCGCCAAGATGGCTGGAGCTCAAAGGTTCATCTCTGAGTTCGAAAAAGGTTACGAGACAGTCGTCGGCGAGCGGGGATTGACACTCTCCGGAGGCCAACGGCAGAGGGTCGCGCTTGCCAGAGCCCTTATTACCAACCCCTCGATTCTGCTCCTCGACGACGCCACTTCGGCAGTGGACGCGGTCACCGAGTCGGAGATCAACCAGGCTCTATCGCTGTTCAAGGCCAACAAGACCGTCATTCTGATTGCCCACAGGCGCTCGAGCCTTGCACTTGCTGACCGCATAGTCCTGATCGACAAGGGCAGCGTCGTCGCAGAGGGAAATCATGAAGATCTCATGGCGACCTCCTCTTTATACAGAGCTCTCTTTGACGGTGAGGCGGAATCACTGAACGAGAATGTCCCGGAACCGCCAGGTGTGGCCCAGCCTTCCGCGATACCCAATGGTGGGGTCGCGGTGTCGAGCCCAGTTGTCCAGAGGATATCCATGCCCCGCGGTGGAGGGGGAGGTGGCAAGGGAATGATGGGGGTCGCTCTCACGGCCACCCCAGAGCTGCTGGCGGCGCTGGACAAGCTGCCGGTTGCAAATGACGAGCATGGGGTTGATCTGGACGACCAGGCGAAGTTTCGAAGCCGGTTTTCGCTTCGCGAACTTGCAAGACCGTTTCGCTTTGCATTTATTGTTGGGTTTCTTCTGGTGGCTATCGACACCGGTCTCACAGTTATCGGGCCTGTCTTCACCAAAACAGGTATCGACTCCGGTGTTCTGGCAGGTTCGAAGACGGTTCTCATGCTCGCATTTGGGGGTTTCCTTCTGTCTGCCGTAGCAGATTTGTTCGTGATGTGGGGAGAGAATTACGTCACGGGACGCACTGCTGAACGCCTGTTGCTCGCCTTGAGAGTCCGGATCTTCTCGCATCTGCAAAGGCTTGGAATGGACTTCTATGAGTCTGAGATGGGTGGCCGAATAATGACCAGGATGACCACGGATGTCGACGCACTTTCGAACCTGCTCCAGACAGGGCTGATCAACGCATTGGTAAGCATCTTGAGCTTTGTCGGCATAGCGATAGCACTAATGGTGATGAGTCCGAAGCTGACTCTCTACGCCTTTGCCGTCATTCCTCCTCTTGCTTTGGCGACGATCTGGTATCAGAGGGCGTCCAGTGCCGCCTACTCGATCGCCCGAGAGCGTATCGCCGAAGTGAACGCGAACCTTCAGGAGGGACTTTCAGGGGTGCGCGTAGCCCAAGCTTTCAGGAGACAGGCGAAGAACAGCAGTGACTTTTCAAAGGTCTCGAGCAATTACCGAGATGCGAGGATCAATGCCCAGAAGCTGGTCGCCATCTACTTTCCTTTCATCCTTCTTCTCAGTGACCTTGCTTCGGCGACGATACTTGGAGCAGGGACCGGTATGGTTCGGTCCCACGAGATAAAGGTCGGTGTTCTGATCGCATTCAGCCTTTACGTTGATCAGCTCTTTTCACCTCTTCAGCAGTTGTCGCAGACGTTTGACCAGTGGCAGCAGGCCAGAGTTTCGATGAATCAGATTTCCAGACTTATGCAGAGAGAGATCTCGACCCCACAGTTCGGCTCACCTCTAGAATTGGACCGGATCAAAGGAGAGATCGTATTCGATGCCGTTCGCTTTGCCTATCCAGGTTCATCATATGATGCGCTAAGCGGACTCGATCTGAGGATTCACAGCGGAGAGACCGTTGCCCTTGTCGGCACAACCGGGGCTGGAAAGTCCACGGTTCTAAAGCTGATCGAGAGGTTCTACGATCCCACCTCCGGCAAGATCACGGTCGACGGTGTCGATCTTCGGAATCTGGATCTTGGTGCATATAGACGTAGGTTGGGCTTCGTTCCGCAGGAGCCGTTCCTCTTCACGGGAACAGTTGCAGAGAACATCGCATATACCAACCCCGAGGCTACATTGAAGGAGATCGAAGAATCAGGTCGAGCGGTTGGTGCCCACGATTTCATATCCACCCTGTCAGGCGGGTATGACTTTTTCGTTGCCGAACGTGGTAGGGCCCTTTCGGGCGGCCAGCGTCAGCTTATCGCTCTGGCCAGGGCCCATCTTGCCGATCCTTCCATTCTCCTCCTCGACGAGGCTACTGCGAATCTTGATCTGGCCACCGAGGCAAAGGTGAATGCGGCTCTTGGAATTTTGGCAAGGGGCCGCACCACAGTCATCGTTGCTCATAGATTGCCAACTGCGGCAAGAGCGGATCGCGTCGTTGTCATTGAGGGCGGGTTGGTCGTTGAAGAGGGCTCTCACCGTCAGCTGATAGAAAAAGAGGGGATCTATGCTTCTATGTGGAGATCCTTTGAGGATCTCTATGGTGTGGCATAGCAATTCAGGTGGTTATTCGTACTCCACTATCACGGGCTGGGGCTGTAGCGCCATCACAGCGGCGGGATCCTCCAGGGGTGAATCCTGTCTGTAGAAGAGTTTGAAGCCCAGTGGGAAGTTTGGGTCTTGAGCCAGCAGCTTATAGCTGCTTGTCTTGGCCTTCCAGCTTCCGAATCCATCCATATTGAAGATAATTGCTAGATCCGTTTGGGGCACGACTTCAGTTTTGTTCTGGATCATCGAGGCTTTGAACTGATGTATCAGAAGAAGCTTCTGTGGGAGGTGGTTTGAGACTGTCAGCTGTTGCAGCCAGTTCGAGACCTGGTTGATCTGGTCAGCGGTTGTGCTGCCAATAACCTGTCCGGGGACCTGTGTGGAGCCCACTTTCCACTCAGGATCAAGGGCGAGGGCGACGTCAGGTTGGGATAGAAAAGGGGTCAGCGTCTGTGCATCCGCCAGGATGTTTCCTCGGCCTGGCTGGATGTCAAGTATTAGCAGGCCGTGGTGTTCCCGTACGACATCGAGGTACTGCTTTATAGTTTGATTTGTCAGTCTGGATGAGTATGTTCCGTTAGGCTGCGGTGATCCTTGGGCTATGAATGTGATTAGTTCGTAGGCGGGGATGACTGGAGTTGTCGGCTGCTGGTATGGTGCAAGCTGGGCGATCAGCTTGGGCCACATTGCTTCCGGAGAGTTTTGGCCCAATACTCCGAGTCCGCCACCTCCCGGTGCACCGTAGAAGGCCACGATCCTTTTCCCCGGGTAGAAGGTATAGCCACCTCCCGGTTCAGTTGGGATCGGGATTGTCGTTGTTGTAGAGGTTGTTGTTACAGGCACTGTGGTGGGTGTTGGAATGGGTGCGTGGCTGCCACTGGATGGATTTCGGGGGAGTTTCAGGGTTCCTGACTTGGCGTAGCCAGCGCTTCGGCCTGTGGCGAGGGTTAGGTGAAGAGCTAGTCCCATGGTTAGTAATCCAGCTGCTGTGATCAGTCCAGGCCATATTGTTCTTAGACTTGTCGTGCTTGGAAAGCTCAATGGTAGTTTTGTCCTCT
>JAJYVK010000073.1 GCA_021792075.1 Actinomycetes bacterium
TACTATATCCAACTGGCCCTGGGAGTCAATCCCATATGCATAGTACGGGAGGTTTGAAGGCCATGACTGGATGTACGGACCTCCCAATCCTGTTGTTCCGGGCAGCAAATCTTGTTGTGTCACCGTGACTCCCGGGTTGTTGGCGTTGAACGCTGCGATCGCTGTCTCGATGGTAGTGCCATCAGCCTCGCATGCAGAGACCGCACTCTTTCCTGTCACACCCCCCAAGGCAAATACCACCACCGCGGCAAGAATGCCAAGAACGACGATGACAATCAAAAGCTCGATCAAGGTGAAACCCGATTCACCCTCTGGTGAGGCTGCTCTGCGCTCGTTTATTCTGCGATAGGCCGCAAGCACGCCTGTATCTTTCAATGGGCTAACCATCCGTGGAACTCCCCGCTTCCTTACTGCCTTAAAATAGATTGAACGTTAATTTACACACAATCCGTGGATCCGAACCCAGAATTTCCACCTTTGACCACTCATCAACTCTTTTGTAAAAAATTGCAGTGCCGACTGTACTACGAGTTAATACGCCTTTACCAGGAACACTGTAGAATCACTGCTTTTTAGCTTACGTAGAGTGTTTTTACGTTCACTTTCTGTAGTTATTCGCCAGGCTAAATCACAGATGATCAGCACCTTTTGAGAGGATCTCGACACAGATACTGAGATCTATCTACTCCCATCCGGCGTCTTCGAAGGAGGGGCGGCAAGACCAAAAGGGTGCGTCTTAGCCGAGCATCAGTTATATATAGGCCCATAGACGCTGGTACCGACGGGTGTAGAGACTGTGACGTAGTAGCTTGCCCCTGATGCCAAAGCGGGGATGACAGCGGTCAGCGTCGTCGAGTTCAAAACACTCACATTTGCCGCAGCTAGAACAACGTTGGAACCCAGGTTGGTATCAACGAAGTTTACCGATGCGCCGCTCACAAACCCTGTGCCGATGACGGTTATCGTCGCGCCCCCAGCTACGGCTCCGCTGGTCGGAGAGATGCTTTGAACTGTTGGAGGTACTGCGTCGAAGACCCAACTGTTTATGGTCATTCCCACTCCACAGGTTGAGGTGCATTGTGCCGTGGAAACAGCTCCTCTCGGAGAGGGATAGTCATCGAAAGTGACAACGCCTTCGAGAAGTGGGTTTACAGCACAGACTAGCGAAGAGGTCGAACTCGGACAGACTACAAAAGTCACTACCCGCGTCTTGGTGCTCAGTGGACTCCAACGAGTGCTGCACCAAACCGAGACTGTCTGACCGTTGAGAGTTATCTGCGATCCCAAAGAGCCGGACCAGCAAATCGCGGGAGGCGAGGCGTTCAGGGTTTGTGGCATGAAATTGTACCGTATGTTGTTCACAGCGAGTTCCGCGGCACTGTCAGCCGCTGAATCGAGCGACTGTGCAGAGTTGAACTTTGTCGTGGCAACGAGGTCGTTCTTGGCAAGGTTCGCAAGCGAAATGACCACGAGGCTTGTGACAATCAAAAAGACTAAAGCCAGGATAAGGGAACTGCCTCTTTCGTCTTCCGCCCGTCCCTGCTCGCCAGCTCCTTGACTAAAAGATCCATGGGCACGCTCCATGTCAATCTTTCCAGTCCCCAAGTCCAATCTCCGCAAACTCCTCGTCGCCATTCTGTCTCGTGCTCGCTATCCAACCGTGAACGGAGCGCTAACCGTCGAAAGAGGCCCATCAGTGGCAGTCAAGGTGTACCCGCTTCCCGACTGGTCTATAGCGCATCCTGAAAAGCTGATCACCCCTTGGCTCTCCAACTGCGAACAGCCTCCGAGTGATGCGCCGCTGGTTCCGCTGCCGGGGGTTATGACGAGGCTAACCGTGGAGGTGTCGGTGGGGATGGGACTCCCATTTGAATCTTCGACCGTGATTACTGGCTGAGTTGTAAGTGGCGTCCCATTAGTACCGCCCGACGGCTCCGTGGTGAAGACGATCTGTGAGGCCGCTACTGCGCTAGCGGAATACTTTGGATCGTCGACTGCAAAGCTGATCGAGCTTGAAGTTCCAAGAGGTCCGGTCACCGTGATGCTGATCAGCTGCGGAGCGGCAGATCCAGCCGAGCATGATGAGCCGAACGAGGAGCCATTCCAATACCGAACCGAAGTTATAGATGCCGAGTATCCGTTCGGAGCTCCAAGGTTCACGCCGCTGTAGCTCGCCGGAGTGGCACAGGGCACGAACATCGGATTTGCCTGTTGTTGTATCTGAGAAATAGCCCTCTCCGAGACGGTTCTTACGACAGTGTCAAGCGAGACTATTGTTCGATGCTCGGCAGAAGCTGCAATGGAGGTTGAAAACGCAGTGAGAAACGCCACCACACAGAGACTGGCGATCACCAGTGTCGCCAAAACCTCTATAAGGGTGTCACCTGTCTCAGAGCACCTCTCGAAATCCTGGCTATTCGCAATCTCCGTAGGCACCTGGCTCTCGCATTTTTCAATCAGCGTCATGGTGAAGTGATAGTAAGGTTGAGATTGTTTCCAAATGTCGCGGTGTCAGCCACAATGAAGGTGGAGGAAATGGTGACGTTCTCGCCGCTCACTATGGATCCTTTAGGCATATAGACTCCGCCGGCGAAACTCAAGTTAGAGTTCTCGCCGATATTGATCGTCCCTCCACTTGCGCCATCCCAGTAGGCGATGTCGTCATATCCGGTCGATGCGCCCAGGCTGACGTTATTGTTGTTTCCGATGTCCACAGTACCGTTGGCCACGTAAAGCAGCACGTTGCTCCCATCCAGGGTCACGTTGCTCCCGGTTGAGAGCGCAGTCGAGCCTTCGAAGATGTAGACGCCAGGGGCGAATGACACAGTGACATTATTGGGTATCTGCAGCCCCAGCTGAAACCAGTAGGTCCCCGGTCCAGAGAAATCAATGGTGACGGTCTTTGTGCCATCAAAAGACGGTGACGAGCTATAGATCCCCGGAGGGCAGCTGTATTGGATCCCTCCGCCCGATGTCTGAGTGGAGCTGCAAGATGCACTGGAAGCGGCTGTTGGAGTCGAAGGGGCAGCTACCTGCTGGAATGGATCACTGAACTGGCTGTCGTAATATTCCGTCGAAGGATACGTAGCCTTGTCATTGGGAGTTATGGAGTTGAGAGCCTGATCAGCGGTGACCACAGACGACGCTGCAAGGGTCCCGCCATTTGAAACAGACACCGCATCTGGACACGTCGACGCTACTCCGAGCACGCCATTACCCTGTCCTGACCCCACATTAATTGACAGTGAACCCTGGCCAACCCTCAAAGCATTGCATGAGCTCGGGTCGAGGAGTGTAAAGGGTGCGTATGGGCTCCCGCCACCGGGCAATCCCCCCGCGGCAGAGTCCCATGCACGCGGAGTTGCGGAGAGAGTGTAGGAGAAATTCGTCTTCGGCTCCGTGATTGCAAAGGTGACCGCTTGAACTCCCTCTGCAGGGATCCATTGCACAGATGCTGTACAGCTGGCAACAGTCTTCGAACAGGCGACAATCGGAGGAGCCTGATTCGGAGCTATGCCATATGAAACGACCGAAGATGCAGAAGGCGTACCCAGGTTCCCGAGAGTACAGTAGTAGCGATCTAGAGAATACGTTATCAGCGCTCCGCTCGATTGAGAGACGACTGCGTATGAAACGACGGTCAGGCCATTGTCCCATTGCAGTCCTAGAAGCTGTTGTCCCCTGCCACACTGAGGCACACTCGAGACCGAGGTGGTGACCATTTCAGAGCTCTGCACATCCTTGAGAAAAGTTGCAGCAACGAGCTGCGCGTCGCCGGAATCGGAAAGACGATTGCCAACGCTCGAATTGAGAGAAAAGACCGAGACAAGGCCTACCGATATTGCACCAATAACCAACGGAAGAACCGTGATTGTTATCAATAGCTCAATCAAGGTGAAGCCTTCATCGGACGGACCGAGAGCGGCGCGCTGGTGCTTCTGGCTACTAATCAACCGACGAACGGAGGGATAGGCCCCTCGACGCCCTCTCATCCTATTTTCACCTGGTTGTAGATGCCGTACATTGCCGAAACCAAGGCCACTGCGACAAAACCGACAACCACCCCCATGATGATGATCACCGCCGGTTCAAAGAGAGCCGTAACGCGTTCCAGCTTTGAGTCGAGTTCCTGACTATAGTATTCAGCCGCTATCTCAAGCTGGTGATCTAATGTGCCAGTTTCCTCGCCCACCCGGAACATCTGCTTCGCCGCACCAGGAAAAAGCCCAGTTCGGGCGATAGGACCTGCAAGGCCCTGGCCCTCCATCATCTCTTCTCTTACATGGTCGAGCGCCGTCCTGTAGACCGAGTTGCTCGCAGACTCCGAAGTCACCGTCATCGAACGAGGCAGATCCACACCGGCTTTCAAAAGGGAGCCAAGAATCCTGCATATCCGCTCAAGAATGGCAACCTGCGCAAGTTCGCCTATCACTGGCAGCTTTAAAATCCAGCCGTCCAAAACAGCCTTTCCAGACTTCGATCGTCGCATGGAAACGAATCCGCCGCCTACGACAGCTGCTAGAGCCAGGATCAGCAGCCACCAGTGAGACATGAACCCCGAAAATGCCATCAGCATGCGCGTCGGAAGAGGGAGCTTGGCGTGCATCGACTTGAAAAATGTCACGAACCGTGGAAGCACGAATGCAGAAAGAATGACAATTGTGACACACGACATTACGCCCACGACGCTGGGATAGATCAGTGCTGCGGTGATCTTGCCCTTGGCCTTTATATCACGCTCCAGATACTCGGCTAGCTGGTTCAACACCACATCTAGGTTGCCCGTCAGCTCGGCTGACTCCAAGATGCCAACATAGTAGTTGGGAAATGCCTCAGGATGAGCTGCAGCTGCAGCCGCGAAAGTGTCACCATTTCGAAGGCTTTCGATTAGATCTGAAAGGACGTTCCTAAGCATCTTCTGGGAGGTCTCCTCGGCAATCACTTCCAAGGCCTCCATGATCGGGATCCCTGCTGTAAGAAAGACTCCCAACTGACGCGAGAAGTTCATGACCTCTTTGCGAGGTACCTTCTTCTTTGTGATCTCAAAGTTCAGCACGCTCTTCTTAGGAGCAATCTCAAGGGGCTCAAGTCCCCTCTCTATAAGGGCAAGGTGAGCGGCACCCATCGATGCCGCCGCTTCTATTCCCACGACATCCTTGCCGGTGTGGTCGAGCGCCTTATAGGAAAACTTGATCGAGGCAGGGCGACGGCTCATAGGGTATACACGCTCCTGATCACCTCGGCTATCGATGTGATATCGTTGGCCACAAGACTGATGGCTTCCTGCCTGAGGGTGCGCATGCCTTGTTTGACCGCTAGATTATGAAGCTCTTCCTGGGTAGCCCAACCCACTATAAGACGCTTGATTTCGGGAGTCATTACCAGAAGTTCGTATACCCCTATGCGGTCCTTGTACCCGGTCTGGCTGCAGAAGTTACATCCGGCGCCCCTGTAAAAGACTTCCTTCTCAGGCCCGCCGCTCTCTTTGTAAAAGAGCATTTCCTCTTCAGTGGGTGTGTACCGCGTCCTACAAGAAAGGCAGATCCTGCGAAGAAGACGCTGCCCTACCACCGCTAATACGGACGATGCAACCAAAAAAGACTCGATTCCCATATCCAATAGACGGTGCAACGCGGAGACTGAGTTTGTGGCGTGCATAGAGGAGACAACGAAATGCCCGGTAAGTGCCGATTGCACTGCGACCCTTGTGGTCTCAACGTCACGAATCTCTCCGACGAGTATCACATCTGGATCTTGCCGAAGTATTGATTTCAGTCCTGAAGCAAAGGTAAGTCCTGCCTGCTCATTGGTCTGGATCTGGTTGATGGACGGGAACACATATTCGACCGGATCTTCAATTGTCATGATGTTGAGCTCCGGATTGCTAATCTCGCTGAGAGTCGCATAAAGAGTTGTCGTCTTTCCACTCCCCGTCGGGCCGGCGCACAGAACCATCCCAAACGGAGCCCTCACAAGCTTTGAGTATGCCGCATGCGTGTCGGTCGGCATTCCCAGATCGTTCAAGCGAAGAACCGAGAGGGTCTTGTTCAAGATCCGCATCACGCATTTCTCACCCATGATCGTCGCCACTGTGGCAACCCTGACGTCGACTTCCTTGCCATCGATGGTTACCGCCAGCTGGCCATCCTGAGGACGCCGACGCTCAACTATGTTCATGTTTGCCATTATCTTGATGCGACTCACAAGTCCGGGACCAATCGAGGCCGGCAGCTGGAGGATGTCCTGCAAAGCTCCGTCAATGCGGAACCTGATTCGCACGACATCCTCCGAAGGCTCAATATGCACGTCAGAGGCCCGGCTGCGCATCGCCTGAGTCAAGATGCGGTCAACCACCTGCACTATGGGGGCGTCGTTCGAGACTGTTACGATCTCGCTCGAATCAGATGAGCGCCTGCTGGCCTCAACTCCCTCAAAGGCCTGGACCAGTTTATCCACGCCGCTTATTGCAAGATAGTTGTTGTCGATTGCCCACCTGATATCCCTGGCAGGAGCGATCATCAACTTGACCGGTCCACCGCTCACTTGAGACAACAGAGTCTTCAACTCGTGGTTGGGCTCAGCCACCGCTGCCAACAAGCCATCCTCATCAAGACGAATCGGCATCACCGTGTGCTCACGAGCCACCCTTTCCGGAATCAGAGCAAGTGCCGCCGCATCGATATTCTCTCTATGAAGATTCAAAATTGCAACCCCAAAGAATCCAGCGAGAGCCTCGTCAAGAGCCTCCTCGCTTAGAAGACCGAGGTCTATCAACACCGAGCCAAGCACTCCGCCGGTCTCACGCTGAGTGACAAGAGCCTGCTCGAGCTGGGCGGGAGTGATGTGATCACTCGCAACCAAAAAATCGCCAAAACGTACGTTATTTGGCCCACCATTTGGGGCTTCGCCCCTTGCCCCGGCCAAAACCGACCGGCTATCGACAGATGAAGGAATAGGCCTGGATGGAATCGCGCTATCACTCTGACTAAAAGATGTGCCCGGATCATCCCCTTGAACTGGAATATTGACACCGGAATCGCCGCCTGGATTTTCCGCGCCAACACCTTTGACCGTGCCGATCTCGATGACAGTACCGGATGGCACCTGAGCGCGAGAAGTATCTCGATCTCTCCTTTTGAATGCCAAGGTGACCTCGCAAGACTCTTAGGGGAATAACATAACTCAATCTAGCGCGGGAGCAAAAGGTCGAATTCGTGTTGTCCTTGGCTTCGGGCTAGCATTGCACGCTCGCAGAATGGCCGAAGTACACAGTCCCTCCTCGATATTTCAACTGCACGGCAACTCACGCGAGTTGACAAGAAGCACCTACCAGGACTTATTATAGTCTCGTCCTGGTCAGCGCCGATTTCAAAATGCCGCATAATCTCGCGTCTAGCTTGACAGTCTCAGCTGAGAGAAAACTTTTGGACTGAATGGGTCGAGCACCAAGATCGAATAATTGCCACTTTCAGTGATACTTCTTGCCTTGTATCGATCTTCGATGCTTAC
>JAJYVK010000074.1:0-5069 GCA_021792075.1 Actinomycetes bacterium
TGAAACCCTCTGCCTTGTCATTTCGACCAGTCCCAACTCCGACATGTCGAATACCTGAGTCTTGGTCTTATCGCGGGCTAAGGCCTCACGGAAAGCGCGCATCACGTCCTCCTGGTTGGCCTTGATCATCATGTCTATAAGGTCGATGACGATGATACCGCCGATATCCCTGAGGCGCAACTGTCTAGCAACCTCCTCTACAGCTTCCAAATTATTGCGATGGATCGTCTCCTCGAGCGAGTGTGACCCCACATTCTTGCCGGTGTTCACATCTATCACCGTCAGAGCCTCGGTCCTATCGATAATCAGAGACCCCCCAGACGGCAACCAGACCTTCCTATCGAGAGCCTTGTGAAGCTGTTCGTGCACGTGGAACTGTTCGAACAGTGGCAAAGCCCTTCTCTCGGTGTCATAGAACTCAACCCTATCTGCCAACTCCGGTGAAATTGAAGAGACGTACATCGACACCTCTTCATATAGGGCGCGGTCGTCAATGATGACTCCGCGATAATTCCGGTTGAACTCCTCGCGAATCACCCTGACTGCTACGGGAGGCTCCTGGTATAGCAACGCCGGTGCATGCGCTACCCGCGCCCTCTCTTCAATCCGATTCCACATTCCGATCAGATGATCCGTGTCTCGCTTCAGCTCATCCACCGAAGCCCCTTCAGCTGCAGTTCGCACTATCAGGCCAAAACCATCCGGCTTTATCTCATCAAGTATTCGGCGCAATCTCTTTCGCTCTTCGTCGGGAAGCCTTTTCGAAATTCCATAGCTCTCGGAGTTGGGAATCAGAACGAGAAATCGCCCGGGGAGTGAGACCTCTTGAGTAAGTCTCGCTCCCTTTGTCCCGATTGGATTCTTGGTCACCTGGCACACCACAGTCTGCTTGGGACGAAGCAGCTGCTCGATTCTCACCGTTCTCTGATCAGCATCAAGGAGGTCCTCACGCTCGTACCTTACATCGCCTCTATAGAGGACTGCGTTTTTGGGGGTGCCAATGTCCACGAATGCAGCTTCCATGCCAGGCAAGACGTTAGTGACCCTGCCCAAGTAGACATTCCCATCTATAGCGTTCGGGTCGGCTTCAGATTTGGAGACGTAGTGCTCTATAAGTGTCCGTCCCTCGAGCACAGCTATCTGCGTGACACCCTCATGCACGTGCACACACATGAGATAACGGCCGACGGGACGACCTTTCCGCTGCTTTCCAAAGCGCTGATGGGAGCGCCTAGGTGCCTTGGTTTCATCTACTGCAAACTCAGAAATGAACTCATCAGTTCTATACTGAACAGGACCCTTCGAGAGTATCTCTTCACGCTCTTTGGAGCCAAGAATCCCGAGGCGCTTCTTCTTCTCATTTGGAACAGCTTCCTTCTTATCCTGCAATGGTGATCCGACCAACGAGGACCTAAGACGCCCGATATAACCTGGTGCCTGGGACGGCTCCACCTCTTCTGCTACGGGTTTTTCCAGCTCTGGCTCTGCGGGCTTGCGGTTGGGCCGTCGCGCAGGTCGCCTCTTCCTTTGTGTAACGGCGGACTCACTCGGCCCAGTCGAAATTGCTTGAGACTCCACTTCGGGAGTCACCTGAGTCGACTGACCACCGCTTCTCCTGCTAGGCCCGCTGTGACGCCGCCTTCTCGGAGCTGCTCCAGTTGAACTTTTGACCTGGTCCTCTGATGAACCCTGTCCTGCCCTCGCACCATCGTACGAGAGATTCTTCTCTGCCATCCGGCATCACCCTTCTAAATCTTGTCATGTCGGAAGCATGCTCAGAGACAGATCGTTCGTTACCCCGAACCGATGCTGTATCCACACTGTGAGAAAACGGCGTGCTTTCCGACCCAGAAACCGAGCCATAAGAGGACTCGAGAGATCCTTCCGATGCTGAGCAAGGCGCGCTTTGACAGCCAGATTTGCTCGCCTCACGTCCGTACACATACGTCGCAAGCGCAAGCAAGCCAAAAAAGTAACCGAATTCGTGCCAATTGATCAGCATTTGCCTTTAAGTCTAGCCGCTATCGAGGCGAAGTGCTTGAAGTAGCAGGCCTGATATGAACGATGCTTTTCGCACTAAATCCAAACTGTACAGGACATCGTCAGCCGCCTGGGCTGGTAGTGCTTGTCGTAGTAGTGACAGGCGCCGGACCGACGCCAAAATTCGATGTGTTGGAGACCCCTGGCGCCAAATGAGGCACACCAAAAGTGCTCTGACCGACAGGATGCTGCATGAGGTACTGAAAGATCTGCCTCGCGACTGGAGCCGCTGCGCTTGCACCGAACCCGCCATTTTTGATAACGACAGCCACAACGTATTGAGCCTTGGGAACCGGTCCAAACGCCACGAACCACGAGTTCGGCTCCTGTCCCGTGATCGAAGCCGTACCTGTCTTACCAGCCAATGGAAACTTGTTGAACGGAAACCCCGCGAAGGTTCCGCCCGCGGTTCCGATGGAACTCTGAACCGCACCTTCAAAGCCTGCCAGCATTGCGGCGTGATCAGCCGGAGACATGGTGACATGGCCTTCTACCACTGGAGCAAACTTCTTGACCAATTTCCCCGATGGGCTCACTATTCCGCTTGCTATTTGCGGCTTGTAACGTGTGCCGCCATTGGCAAAGGTGGCGTATGCGTTGGCCATCTGTATCGGAGTGATCAGAGTTTCACCCTGACCGAAAGCCATTTCAAGCTGATCAGCCGTGTACCAAGTATCGTAGGGATAGGCCTGGGGGTACTCTTTGTGCAAAAGTGCTCTAGTGGCAGGTGAGTCCACCAACCCTGCAACCTCGCCAGGAAGGTCAACTCCGGTAGGCTGTCCCCAGCCATAGGAGTTAGCAACCTGTTGGATGGGAGCTTGACCATATTTGTTCTGATTTGCATAGAACATGTATCCAAGGTTGTAAAAGAAGACGTCGTCTGAAGCGGCCAACGCCTTAGTGATATTCAGCAAGCCCAACCGCTCTCCCCCGGAGTTGTGAAATGAGCACATTCCGGAGGTGCAGTTCGGAATGGTGAAAAGGCCGGTGTCGTAGTAGTAGTAGTTCGGCGTGATTAGCCCTGTCTTAAGAGCCGCGGTCGCGGTCGCCAGTTTGAAGGTCGAACCTGGAGTGTACTGGCCAGCGATGGCCCTATTGATCAGCGGATAGTTCGAACTAGGAGAGGTAAGGGCTTTGTACGCGGATGTGGTGATCCCTCCAACCCAGACACTTGGATTGTAGGTAGGAAACGAAGACATAGCAAGAATCTTGCCGTTGTTGGGGTCCTCCACGACGGCTGCTCCTGTCAGCTGCGGATAGTACATGTGGAAATAGGGGTCATACTTGCCCGAAAGCTGTTTGATTTCGCCCGCCAACGCCGAGTCCACCTCTTGCTGAAGCCCCAGATCGAGGGAAAGTTCGAGGTTATTGCCGGGAACCGGGGCAGTCTGGCTCAGTGTACCTACCACCTGTCCAAAGGCATTTACCGAAAGCTTGGATATCCCTGGCTTTCCCCTCAAGTACTGTTCGAAACTAAGCTCCACGCCAGACTTGCCTATCTGGTCGCCTGGCTGATACCCCTGTTTGGAAAGTGTCTTCAACTGTGACTGCGAGACTTGGCCGACATATCCGAGCACCTGCGCAGCGGTCGTTCCCTCCGGGTAGACACGCTGAGTGGTGAGCTGATACGATACCCCGGGGAACTGGGACTGATGCTCGGAAATATATATTATCTTGTCTTTCGACACTCCTTCAGCGATTGGAACCGGCTCATAAGGGGAGTACACCAGATTGCTCAATGAACTCTTGATGGAACTGGTCGAAACGCCGAGAAGCTTGGAGAGATTGGTGATTACCGAGGGGTGCTGCGTTGCCACCTGGGGAGACAACGTGACAGACTCGATGACTTTGTTCCCAACCAGAAGATTCCCATTCCGGTCGGTGATGAGCCCCCTCGGAGCAGCATTTACGACCTCGCGCACCTGGTTTGCTACCGCCTGCGCCTGGTAGCTCGTACTTTGAAGTACCTGCAAGGCATAGAGGCGGGCAAACATTGCGCAAAAGATCGCAGCTACGGCAAAACCGATCGCTCTTACTCTGGCACGATCACTCGGACCTCGAGAACTCTCTCTATTGAACGTGTGCTTAGCCAAGAATACTCCTCGAAAGAAGCGCCATGAAATCCGATAACTCTAGCGTCGAATAACCGGTGGTCGAGAAGCCAGTTCCCTTGACGAGAACGCCCAGTTCGCAAGACGAACCATAAATACCGACAACACAGCATTCGTGATGGCAACCACCAATACGACTTTAATCAAATGTATGTGAAGAAGTTGGCCGAATCCAAGCAGCCGGGAAGCTATCTCATAGCCCAGCTCTCCAACCGCGCTCAGAAGTGAAGCGAGCGCCGCATTTATTGTCCATGGGCCTATGAACGAGCCTTTTTCAGTCTGCCCAGCGATATATCCGATGAGGCTATAGACGAGTGCCGACAACCCAAACGGCGTGAGCAAGAATCCATCCGAAAGTAGCCCAACCACAAAACCTATGACAGCTCCAGCCTCTCTCCCCTCGCTGAAACCGGCACAGATCACTAAAAGTAGCGGAAGATCGAGGTGCACGCCGAAAAACTGCACCGAATCCAGGATCGAATGCTGGACGACGATCACGGTGAGGATCAGAAGCGCGGACCGAACTACTCGCATTCTCATCAGCCGGCTCCGCTCGGCAGCCAGTCCAGCACCTTCACAAACTGCAGATGTGCCAGATCGACCATTGGGGTAAGTGACACCTGCTCTTGAAGAGAGCCTGGATCGGAGGAGTATTTCGCCACGCTCCCGACTGGAATATTGGGAGGATAGATACCGCCTTGAAGACCCGAAGTGTAAACCGGCTCACCAACATAGAGAGAGGTGCCGGGATTAACAAGCTCGACTCTGATCGTCCCGAAAGAGCCGGTCCCCACAGCCAAGCCGACTTGATTGGAGGAGCCAAGCGTCACGCCCACAGATGAACTGGGGTCAGAGATCAGCAAGACCGTGGAGCTTGAGTGGGTTACCGATACTACCTTGCCAATAAGTCCAAGTGCG
>JAJYVK010000074.1:5079-7388 GCA_021792075.1 Actinomycetes bacterium
TTGATGGTCATCTGCGTGTTAGACGGGGAGTAGTTGTCGACCACCCCACTCACGGACTTCAACCCTTGTGCAAATGGTATGTCGGCCAAGCTCGTCAACGATTGAACTTCGTTCTGAAGGCGATTTGCCATCGCCTCCTTTGTTTTCAACGTTGAGATCTCGTTCTGAAGTGTCGCATTCTGCCTCTTCAAGGAGGAGTAGCCGAAAGCCCCGGCTACGACATCTTCGACTGGGTGAATTACCGAGTTTGCCGTAGAACGGATTGGATCCGTTACGCTCTTGAGAGATTTCTGGAACGCTGCTCCGATACCGCTGCCTTGAGACTTGTAACTAATTGTTACAAGAGAGATGGAAGCTAGGACGAGAGCCATCAAGGTGACCCTAGGCCTAACGAAGAACCTGCTTACGCCATAATCTCTTGTTGACACTACCGGTTAGAAGAAGAGATTAGCACCCGCTTGAGAGCATCGAACTCCTCAAGCGTCTGCCCGGAACCATTTACGACGCAGTCAAGCGGATTGTCAGCCACGATGATCGGCATGCCTGTCTCTTGGAATATTCTCTTGTCGATGCCTGTGAGCAGCGCCCCGCCTCCGGTAAGGACGATCCCCTGCTCCATGATGTCAGCTGAGAGTTCAGGTGGCGTATTATCCAGAGTTACCTTTACGGCATCCACAACTGCTGCAATCGGCTCCTCTATGGCCATACGAATCTCCTCGGTCGAGACCAGGATGGTTTTTGGCAATCCTGTTATCAGGTCACGGCCGCGAATCTCCGCCTGAAGCTCCTCTTCAAGCTCCACCGCAGAACCAAGTGCTATCTTGATCTCCTCTGCGGTGCGCTCACCAAGAGCCAGGCTGTACTCCTTCTTGATATAGGATATGATCGCCTGGTCCAGCTCATCTCCCCCGATTCGAACTGAGCGACTAGTTACTATTCCTCCCAGGGAGATGACTGCAACCTCAGTGGTTCCTCCCCCGATGTCGACGACCATGTTCCCCGTGGGTTCATGTATTGGAAGCCCGGCGCCAATTGCCGCTGCCATCGGCTCCTCGATGATGTAAGCCGGCTTTCGTGCACCAGCATATTCGGCAGCTTCCTGAACAGCCCTTTGCTCGACCCCGGTTATCCCTGAAGGAACGCAGATCACCATGCGCGGCTTTCCGTATCTGCTGTTGTGCACCTTCTGAATAAAGTATCGAAGCATCCTCTCGCATGTCTCGAAGTCTGCAATGACGCCATCCTTCAATGGACGTATCGCCTGGATGTTCGAAGGAGTACGCCCGATCATCCGCTTGGCCTCGGCGCCAACTGCGAGGGGGCGGCCATCTCTAGTGTTTATTGCCACCACCGAAGGCTCGTTCAGAACGATTCCCTTTCCCCGCACATAGACCAAGGTGTTTGCAGTACCCAAATCCACAGCCATGTCCCTGGCTGGAAATAAATTTATAAACGATCTTGATTTTGCCATTTAAAGACCTCCGATTGGAAGGCGAAATCAACCCATGTGAGAGAGAAGTAAACGAAGTCTAGTCGGCAACCTAGTCTATCTACCGAAAGAATATTCCCAACTCTCTCGAAGCAGCTTCTGCCGAATCCGACCCATGCACCAGATTTTCTGCCACTGAATGACCCAAGTCGCCTCTGATCGTCCCTGGCGCCGCTACTGCAGGATCAGTGGCTCCCATCATCACTCTGACGATCGCCCAGGTATCTTCAGGTCCCGAAACTTCCATAATTACCGATGGAGAGCGAGTTATGAATTCAACCAGCTCATTGAAGAATGGCCTGCTTGCGTGCTCGGCATAATGCATCTTTGCAGTCTCTTCATCGATTCTGCGGAGCTCAAGACGGGAGATCTTGAGCCCTTTCCGTTCTAGCCGGCTGATGATCTCACCGACATGACCACGCTCAACCGCGTCGGGCTTGCATATAACCAGTGTGCTGTTCACGCCGGATAAGGCTAGTCGGTAGGAACTATAAGATTCACCGGGGGACATTCACTATCTGCTCAGCTTTCTCCTATTTCCTGGTCACCTCAAACCGTTCCCTGGCTTCGGCAACGGTATAAATGGAACCACAGACGAAAACGCCCTCGCCATCCCCACAGCGAGCAACCGCTGCCTCCAAGGCATCGGAGACAGTCTCGAAAACCTGGGTCGAGAGCTGAGCTTTCCTCGCGCCATCTAAGATCTCTTCCACCTCCATCGCCCTAGGCGATCTAGTCTTGGATATGAAAACTGATGACACATTATCGCCGCGAATCGCCAGGAACATATCTTGCGCATCTCGGCCTAGCAACATCGACA
>JAJYVK010000075.1 GCA_021792075.1 Actinomycetes bacterium
TTAAGTCGAAGCCCTCTCCGCCACATGAGGACTGGTCTGTTGAAGCTATCGTTCCCCGCTCCAACTGGCACGGCTTGTCGTGCAGCTTGATTACGGATAGACAGGCTCAAAGTCAGCATCGTGTTGTGGGGAGCAGTTGAAAAAGTTCGGTCCAAGCGAAGCTTATCTTCCGTGAAATATGGGTCGCTCTGAGGCCATGAAGGCCCTTACAGCTTCCTTGTAGTCTTCGGACTCAAAGCAGCTCCTGGCTAGGTCGTAAACCTTTTCTATATCACGCTTGTCTTGGTCGACTGAGCACTGGTCGACGATAAACTTTGCTGCTCTGAGCGAAAGCGGAGCGTTGTCGATCAGAGCAGCTACAAATGCGTCGACCTCTTCATCGAGGTCCTCGGGATTGAATACTTTGTCCACGAGATGGATTTCCTTGGCTAAGTCGGCGTCGATCCGTTTCGCTGAGAAAAGGAGGTACTTGGCACTGGAAGGGCCGATCAGTTCGACAAGGCGTTCAATTGCTGGAGTCGGGTAGGAGATGCTTAGTCGAGCGGCGGGGATGGCAAAGCTTGAGGCTCTAGAGGCGAAACGAAGGTCACAGGCGAGAGCGAGCGACACTCCTCCTCCTAGGCAGTAGCCGTGGATCAGGGCGATTACCGGAACGGGTATGGCTTTGACTGCAGCAATCGCCGATTCGGTCAGTTCGTCATAAGTGCTTCCTCGATCGGTAGGGGAACGCCTCGATTCGAACTGTGAGATATCTGCACCTGCAGTGAATGCAGAGGTTCCCTTGCCTCTAAGAACGGTTGTTCTGATATCGTCATCAGCCGAAATCTTTTCAGCCATAAGGGCGAGTTGCTCCCACATCTCTGCGCTGATCGCATTCTTTTTCTCTGGATTGTTCAGGAGCAGATATGCAACCCGCCCCTTTTTCACAAGATCTATAGAACCTGACATGCACGGACTCCCTAGGCGCTCACCGGTCTAGGAGTTGATGGCAGGACCGATGTATAGCTAGTCCTGCTCTCCCACCCTCCGGCCGGAATGACATGCAAATGAGTTTATGTCGTATCCGTCTCAAGTTACGAATTCGTCGGCTAAGGATTTCTAGAGTTGTAACCCTCCAATTCGACGAGTACCACCCACTGCAAATCGTCTGCGCGGAATCGCCGTCTACTTTGTCTGCGACAGCGCAGAGCCCCTTTTAGGTTCCGCGAATCGCCGCATTGCATGCAAAGTAAATTAAGCAGAGAGAGGCACTTCCTACTGCTGGATCTTTCTTTACGAAGCTCGTGGAGCTGAATGGGTGCCATGACGCAACGGACTAAGAACGCACAGGTGCGTCTGGAACTCAGCTGATGTTGGTTGCGATCTTCAAGTTGCGGTCGCGCCTGAGCGCTTTTCTCCGTTTGCAATCGCGCGGCAGAGGACATATTGTCTACATAAATGCATGCAATCGTTCACTCGGGTCACCATCGCAGATGACCCAAACAACGGTTTCAGTGACTTATAGGGGGTCATATTGTCTGAAAGAGTTGGGACTCGATCGCGTGAGCCGGAGCCGAGCGCCTTTCCAAAATACCTGTCTCTGATCACAGGAAGAGAGCAGTTTGTCGAGCGTCAGCAGACGGCTCCACTCGTCATCAAGGCGGTAAAGCCAGAGCAATTCGAACTCTGTCCGCAAGGTCTGATCGGCTGGTATTTGCAGCCGAATCAATCAGGTGCGTGCTTGCAGGATTGGTGGGTATTTATTCATGATATTCGCGGCGTCTCGGGTAGGCATAGGCACCAGGGTGGTCTTGTGCTTTTCATAATAGAAGGCCGCGGTTACTCGACCATGAATGGTGTGCGCTATGACTGGGAAGAGGGAGACATGATCATAATGCCTCTGCTCAGGGAAGGTGTTGAGCATCAGCACTTCAACCTCAGAGAGGATGGCAGTTCGAAGTGGCTTGCATTCATCCACCTGCCTACTTGGAATGAACAGGGAAGTGAGCTCGTTCAATCAGCTCTTGATCCAGAGTTCGTGGAGCGTTTTGGTGTCACGAGCTGGAAAGGGGCGACCACAGCAGTAGAGCAAGCTGTGCCGCAAAGTGAGAGCCAGGCTGGAAAAGGAGAACGACGATGACTTTGGAAACGAGGACCGAGCGACTCGCCGCGCGAAATTTCTATGACGAGATCATTGCTCTCCGCGACCAGCAGCGCATCGATAGAGAGAGTGCGGAGAAGCTCGCAAAGGGCTCGGAGCTGCCATGGGAACTTAATCCCCAAGGTTATATGCGATGGTATATGGCACCAACCATGACCGATATAGCGATGAACGTTTTTATCATGTATGTTCAGCGCATTCCGGCTCACAGTCGATCTGGTAAGCAGCTCACACAGGGGCATCAACTTGGGTTTGTCTGGAAAGGCGGGCCTGGGCACACGGTTGTTGACGAGGTCCGTTTTGACTGGAGCCATCGCGATCTGGTCCAGGTGCCCTTGCGTGTTCCCGGTTGCGTGGTACAACACTTCAACGACTCCGACGAAGACATCGAGATCATCTTTTGCTCTTTGAATACCGTAAATGCCATGTCGGTTGATAGAGGTGCCGGTTTTGAACAGATTGAACCTTGCCCCGAATGGCGAGAGCACATGAGGAATAGAGATTGACCGCAAATGTGAGAGATACCCAAGGCCATCGAGCCGAGGACACTACTACCCACCTGAGCCTTGTGACAGCTACGGTTGACCGGTCGGCACTAGAGGCCGCGACAAGTCCGCAGCTCCTTGTATATCTCGATTCGGATCTGATGGAGAAGCTTGGGGCAAAGGTCGGCGACCCTGTCGAGATCACCAGCTGGAACGGTAGGCGGGCCGTGGGCCGCCTTGGTGATCCGGTCGACGATGACCGCGGCACTGCGATTCTCCGCCTCGACCGCCTTGTTCGTAAGACGCTCAAGGCGAAGCTCGACGACAGGGTTGAAATCCGCTTGGCTCGCCTAGCTCCCGCTCGTAGCGTCCTACTTAGGGCTCCCACCGATATTTCGCGTGCTCATGGGTTAGCGGAACATCTTCAGCAGCTGCTCGTCGAAAACAAGACGCCATGCACCGTAGGGGGTTATATCTACGCTACCTTTCATGGCTCTCATGTTGGGGCGGTTTACGAGGTCGTCGAAGTTGACGACGATCCCTGTGAGTTCGTAGAGACGACAACGCTTGAGCTTGAATCCCCCGAATTCGGGAGTACAGAGAGCAGTGCAGAGGTGAGCTTCGAAGACGTAGGAGGGCTTCGCGACCAGATCGCCCTCGTGCGTGAGTTGGTGCAGCTTCCGCTCCAGCTTCCGTTCGTCTACCGGCAACTCGGGATTACCTGTCCCAGGGGCGTGATCTTCTACGGTCCGCCCGGGGTAGGCAAGACCTATCTCGCTCGGGCTATCGCTAACGACGTGAATGCGCACTTCTTTTTCATCAATGGTCCTGCAATTGTTGGTACCATGCAAGGAGAGACTGAAGGCAACCTGCGCCGAATCTTTAGCGAGGCCGCCCATCATGCTCCTTCCTTGATATTCATCGATGAAGTTGACGCTATCGCCTCCCGACGGGGCGAATCGGGATCCCTGAGCGACGTTCGAGCCGTGACGACCCTGCTGTCATGCATGGATGGACTTGAGGCCGTCGACGGTGTCGTTGTGATAGGGACCACAAATCGTATGGAGTCAATCGACGTTGCGATGCGTCGACCTGGTCGTTTTGATCGGGAGATCTTCATTGGCCCGCCGGGGGAGGAAGGTCGCTACGAGATCCTCCAAATTCATACCAGAGAGATGCCGATCAGCCACGGGGCGCTTGACCACCTGCGTCATATTGCAGCAATAACCCACGGCTTTGTGGGAGCCGATCTGATGGAGCTGTGCCGAGAAGCGGGTCTCAATGCGTTGAGGCGGCAAGGCGGAGCGCTTGGGGATTATCGTGATGCCTTTCGGCTTGACAAAGGAATTGAGCTTACTGTAGAAGCGGCGGATTTTGATGCCGCGGTGACCCGAATTCGGCCGTCTGGATTGCGGGAGGCTCTGGTCTCAGCTCCCCGGGTCGGCTGGGATGACATAGGAGGGCTTGACGCAGTAAAGAGGGAGATCCAGGAGCTCGTCCTACGACCGTTAGAGCATGCGGATGCTTTCCGCGCGATGGATCTCCCTCCCAGGAACGGGATCCTTCTGCATGGGCCATCTGGCACCGGTAAGACAATGCTTGTCCATGCCCTTGCGCAGAGTGCCAAGGTGAACTTTTTGCCCGTGGATGGGCCGGAGATCTTTTCCAAGTGGTTGGGCGAGTCGGAGGAGGCGATAAGGCACATCTTCCAGGTGGCTCGTCAAGTCGCACCTGCCATCATCTTTCTTGACCAGCTTGATTCGATCGCTCCACCTCGCGGCTCGGACGAGGGCTCCAAGACGACGGAGCGCGTGGTAAACCAGATTCTTGGCGAACTGGATTCAGTTCGAAACATCCCCGAGATTATCGTGATCGGCGCAACCAACCGTCTCGATCTTATCGACTCAGCCGTGCTCAGGCCTGGAAGGCTTGGAGTCAAGGTGCATGTCGGCCTGCCTGAATCGTCGGATCGGGCCGCTATAGCTTCGATCCACCTCCGTTCAGTTCCTCTGGAGCAAAAGCTGAGTCTGGAGGAGGCTTCGGAGCTGGTTTCGAGTCTTACTGAGGGGCTTTCAGGTGCCGAAGTGGCTGAACTCATGGTGGCTGCGAAGACTAATGCCTTTGCGGAGAGTGATTTTACCAAGCCGGTTCCGATCCGCCGTGACCATCTGGTAGAAGCGGCGCGTAGAGTCGCGCTTTCCCAGGCGGTCAAGTGATCAAGTTAGCGAATAGGCGTGCGACTAAGAGATCAGGAGCTGGCATCCCGTGCGAGAGAAATGGTCTGAAGCTGCTTTGTTTTGGTCCAGGAGATTGCCATCTTTTCGAGGCGGCCCGAATCCTGGCGGATAGCATATTCTTGGGTCACCAGAAGAGCCAGATTGCATGCAAAGATGCTTGACTCTTGAGGTCGTAACTCGAAGCATATGTCTCCGCGCAGCAGATGTTCAAAGGTGTACCAAGGCGCCCCTGTCTTTGGTAAAGCCTTGTATTACTGGGGCGATACTAGAGGGCGCAGTTTCAACGGGCCGTTTCCAAATACGTGGATGTCCATTTGCAAAAATGTGACAAAAAGCATATTGTCTACATAAATGCATGCAATAGCTTAGCTATCAGTAATTGCATGTGGGGATTGCCCGGTGAAAGGAGGTTCGAGGCTCGAAGTGGTGCCCTTGGGAGTTCCGGCGCAAGCAGGATGAAGCCAAGCCATGCCGTGGGAAAGCTCTGCCGGGAGGACGAGGATTACTCAAAGCGGGTATGGGTGGCAAGCGGCGAGTGTTGGCTTGCTGAAGTGGTGGAATTTAGATGGTTCGTGCGCAATATTTATAAGGTTCTCGGATCTCTATGTTTGACTGGAAATGAATCTTGGGTCGAGGGCTTGATTGGCCGCCAGCCGCCTATGCGGATTTGTGTGATCGAGTAATTGTTTTAGCTGCCGAGAGTTCGTCGTCCTAGATGCAGGTCGATGTTTCGGGGATCTTGGTGGTTTTTGAAAGTGAGGTACCCGTGTCAATTGCAGATATAAACCTACTCCGTGGGCAGCCATTACTCAGTCCACGTTCGCAATCCGGGTCATTTTGGAACGAGTATACGGAAACGATGCCACGCGAACAGTTAAATGAGCTGCATCTGAAGCGGTTGCAGGCGCTACTGCGCTATGCCTACGATCGCGTACCGTTCTATAACAAACTCTATAACGAGGCGGGCATACATCCAGAGGATATTCGTACACTGGATGACTTCAACCGTCATGTGCCAACGATAGACAAGAAGGATCTGGTCCAAGCACAAGCGGCAAATCCACCATGGGGGGATAGTGTGGCTCTGAGCCCAGACTACTATCTCTACCACTTTCAGACGTCTGGATCGACCGGTACGCCACTGAGGATTCCCTTTTCTTCTCACACGCAGCTGCAGTATGGAGAGCAGTGGGCATATCTGTACTGGGGTGTTGGGATCCGTCCGCAGGACTCCTTTTACTTCGCTTTTCCATGGGGAATGTACACAGGGTTCTGGAGTGCATACTGGGGGGTTCGTTGCCTTGGTGCTACTGTGATCAGCGGCGGAGGGCTCAGCTCCGAACAGCGGCTGCAACAGATACAGCTTTTGAAGCCGACGGTGTTAGTTTCGACTCCGACATACGCCCTCTATTTAGCGGAACTTGCCAAGGAGCTTGGCATCAATACCAGTGAAACCGCGATTCGTTACACCATCCATGCCGGTGAGCCTGGTCCCGGGATTCCTACCACGCGACAGGCTATCGAGTCCGCTTGGGGCGCCAAAGCATATGAATTGTACGGTGTAGGCGAAGTCGGTGCAATTGCGCCGGGCTGTCCTGACCAGCGTGGTTGTCATTTTGGAGAGGATCAGGGGTATGCTACGGTTCTCGATGCATCAGGTAACCCGGTCGGGCCTGGCGAAGTTGGAGAAAACGTGGTTACCAGCTACATACAAATGGCACAGCCGGTGATCAAGTACCGGACACATGATCTGGTCCGAGCTTATTACGACGTGTGCAGTTGCGGACGATCCTGGCTTCTCTACGAAGGAGGAGTTCTGGGGCGAACCGACGACATGATAACAATCAAAGGAACCAACGTCTATCCGGCTGCTGTCGAATATCTGCTTAGCGATGTTCCTGGACTCAGTAGCCATTACGAGCTGCATGTGAACCCGGGACGCCTCAATGACGAAGTGACGGTAAAGGTTGAGCCCGAGGCCGGAACGTCATCGGAAAAGTTCTCTTCGATGGCAAAAGACCTCCAGGCTGTTCTGAAGGCGAAGATCGGAGTGACCATAGGCGTAGAGGTCTCCGAGCCTGGCAGCCTTCCCCGATACGAGCTCAAGGCTAAGCGGTTTTTTGACCACCGACCAAAGAAGGTTTAGGTCTGCGTGCAATACCAGGAGAATTGCAAGGAGGGAATCTCATGGAACACCAAAAGTATGTTGCCTACTTGGATAACATACGCCACGATCTTCAAATACTGACGCAAGAGGCGCCATCACCAGCTGTCGAACGTCTGTTGCAGGACGCAGACATCCAGTTCCACACTGCACTGTGGTTGTTGGGGGAGGTGCGCGGGTTGACTCCGGAAGGGGAGCGGCAGCCAGCTCTTGATGCTGTTTTGGAACAGCCTCAATTTCTAAATACCACTACACCAGCGGAGGTTTAAATAAATATGACAGGGGCCATCGACATCTTGTGCAACCTATTCACCGAGGAGTCGATTCAAAAGAATTGGTATGGACCTGAGGAGTTTCA
>JAJYVK010000076.1 GCA_021792075.1 Actinomycetes bacterium
CTCGATGATCTCCCAATAGCGATCCTTGTCTGGGTAGTTAGGAACGCCCTCGTAGAGTACGGATGTGGTTCCGTTGGCAAGCGGACCATAAACGATGTAGCTGTGGCCCGTCACCCAGCCGATGTCGGCGGTGCACCAGTAGACATCGTCTTCTTTGATGTCGAAGACATTTTTATGCGTATAGGATGCGCCGAGAAGATATCCACCAGTGGTGTGGACTATGCCCTTTGGCTTTCCGGTGGTTCCCGAGGTGTAAAGTATGTACAACGTGTCCTCGGAGTCGGTCTCTGTGGCCGGGCGCTCTTTTGGCTGATCTTTGATCAGCTCGTGGTAGTAGATGTCCCGGCCCTCTTTCATCGAGATTGCAGTTCCTGTTCTGCGCACCACCACGACGTGTTGGATTGAAGGGGTGTTTTCAAGTGCGACATCCGCATAGCTCTTCAAGGCGATCTTGTTCCCGTTCCGCCACGATTCGTCGCAGGTTATCAAAACCTTTGCCTCTGCGTCATTTATCCTGTCCATCAGGGCGTCGGAGCTGAACCCGCCGAAAACGACGGAGTGAGGGGCTCCGAGTCGGGCACACGCAAGAAGGGCTATAGGCAGTTCGACTGTCATTCCCATGTAAATGGCAACTCGGTCACCCTTGGAGACTCCGAGTGAGGCCAAGCCATTTGCAAGCTGGCACACCTCCTCGTAGAGCTGGCGATAGGTGACCGTGCGTTCGTCGCCTTGCTCGCCTACGAAGAAGTATGCGACTTTGTCCCCGTTCTTCTCGAGGTGCCTGTCGAGGCAGCTTTCAGTGACGTTGAGCTTTGCGTCGACGAACCATTTGGCAAAAGGCGGATTGGACCAGTCAAGAACCTTTGTCCATTTCTTGCGCCAAAGCAAGCTATCGGCCTGCTTTCCCCAGAAGGTTTCATAGTCCTCGCCGTCTTTGTACACTGAGGCGGAGCTGATGTTAGCTTGCGCTACGAACTCCCTAGATGGAGCGAATGTTCTCTGCTCATCCATTAGAGCTTCAATGGTGACAGATGGCTCGTTTTGCTCTTGTGCCATTTGAATCCCCCGTATAGCCTTTATGACTCCATGTGTCCAAAGCGTTAACTGAATGTTACTGCATACGGCTAATTAATAAAGGATTGACACAAAAAAACGCGTGTTTAAAAGGGGACAATGGGACAAATTGCGTAATGTACAAGGGCATCTAGGTGTAGAGAATGTGGGTCTTCCACTCGTCCGTCGACGTCGGGGCATAGGTTTCGTCGAAGTTCAGGTAGTCGATGGCGCCCTCATATTGAGAGTCGAGGATTTTAAACGCTCGCAGCAATGCCTGCTTGGAAGCGCTCAGATACGGGACAATATCGTCAATGTTTACCTGATGGGATTTGAGTTTCTCTGAAAGGGCGGCGATTCGAGTTGGCGTTCTGAAGGCGTTGGACAAGAGGAAGTCGCTCATGACCTGCTGCTGGGGAACACTCAAGAGCAGCTGAACAAGTGCTACGCTAAGTCCGGTACGATCTTTTCCGGCCGTGCAGTGGACAATCGTGCTCGTTTGAGTTGGCTCGAGCAAAAGCGATACCGTCTGGGCCAGTTCGGAACGGGATTTCGCCAAGAGATCCTCGTACATCTGTGCCATGTCATCGTTCGTGACCCTTTTGATGGCTTTTGAAAAGATGTGCTCTATCAGCTCGCTCTTGCCGAGTATCTCGACATCGATAGGGATTTCGATTATCTCGATACCGGAGTCAAGGGGAACCACGGTTTGGGATCTGGCCTTCTCGTCGCTTCTTCGAAGGTCAATGATCTTGGAGATGCCCAGCCCCTTTATCACCTCCCAGTCAGAACTGGTGAGCTTTGAGAGATTGTCGGACCTGAAGATCCTTCCAAATCGGAGCTGCAAGCCTTTTTCGGTAAGGTATCCGCCAATGTCCCTGAAATTTGATGTTCCCTGCAGATCGATCTTGCGCAAACCGATGTAACGGTGACCGTCCTCTGTCTCGGTTCGAAACAGTGGAATCGGGCCGAAGCTCTTTGGCACTTTGAATGATTGGCCGATCTTTTGAACACCGAGCGGCATCCAGGCATCCCCTCCAAGGCGGCTCACTTCCAATTTGAACTGAGCGTCGGGGGCCCGTGAGCTCCACTGATCCAGCATTGGCTCAGGGAGCTGGTAGGCGATGAGGTAGCTGTCAGCTCCAGTCTTTATGGCAACGGGTATGGAATTCAAATCGATCATCCTATCTAAAAGATAGTTGGGCGACGGTTCTCCTAGGATCGGGCAGCTTTAGCAGCCGGGCGCAGTCTTCGTGTCCGAGCCGCGCGCGATCGCGCTTGAACTGCTCGAATAGGTGATCTCTGGGCTGATTCCCGGGAAAAGCGTGAAGGGCATTCTTATTTTCTCGCTGGCTCGGACGCAAACTGCGCCGCCGGAAACCACCACAGATGGGAAGCCGTCGAGGCTTGTGCCTTTTGGCATAGTTGATTGCAGCTGTGCAATAGCAACATTTGTGGAAGAGGCTTGATCAAGCGAGATGAGCCCGCTCTGGTAAAACTCGCTTGCAGATACCTGCGTGCTGGCTGCAGCTGCTGCCAGGGAGAGCGATTGGTCGAGGCCGTCCGCTTTGGTTATTCCAGTTCCCAGATCTACGAAGAATCCCGTCAGGTATGCCATGACAACTATGAGAAGAGGCGCCAAAAAGATCGCTGATCCGTCGGTGTCTAGAGGTCGCGTCCATCTTGTCAGGAGCCTATGCATGTGGCAACCCCCTCAAGGCCCGATGAAAGAGGGTCCATCGGCTCTCTCTGGCTCGAGGAGAGCTGGACCGCAATCAGGTGGTTCCAGAAGAGGTCAAGCATCTTGTGCTCGGAGATCGTTACCATTCCGCATCGGCCATTCGTGTCGGCTACCGTGACCGAGGTGTTTTGGGTGGTCAATCCCATCTCCTGAAAAATCGTGGAAAGGTCTGACTGAGCCAGCCGTTGCGGGTCTTTGCTGAAGTTGCTTCCAACAATGTCCCTTATTGCTGTGTGGGTTGACAGATCGAGCCCAGCTTGGTACCTCTGAGCTTCGACGACGAAGATGGAGAATGCACCCATTGTGATGATTGCGGTGGCAACGGCCGCGAATACGAAGAGGTTTTCGAGGACGCCCGCTTCCTCGCGTGACTTGTATCTTTTCGCCGATATCATCTGTCAGCTCTCGATATGTGATGTTGCGGAGGCGGTGAGGTTGTAGAGCCGAGTACCGAGGTTCGGCCAGAATGTCACCGAATAGTTGCTGAGATGTATCTGAAAATCCAGCATGTCCCCATTTTTCTCCAAGGAGAATGAAAGGTCGTTTGCATAAGCTGGGAGTAGTGCGGCAATTCGGCCTTCCACCTGGTTTAGGGAGTTTTGACTTTGTAGAGCGCCAGCTGTGCCAAGCCTGCGAGCCGAGTCCGTTGCCAACGCGTTGAGTCTCTGCTCGACAAGCACAATCTTGGTCAAGTTTGCAGCGGCCACCAGAAACGCGACGACGAAGATCAGGCCTACAAGTGAGCTGATCATGCCGCTTCCTTGTTCGGATTCGGTTCGCAGGGAGGCCATCTCTAGTTTCCGAGCTGGGAGATCTGCGAGGTGACCATAGATGTGGCGGTGTCCATAGTGTTTCTGAATGCGAACCACATTGCGACACCGAGCGCGGAGAAGATGACAACCGCAACAGCAGACGAGACGACCCCTTCCCCTTTTTCGTCCATTGGTTGATGTAGATGATTCAATAGCATCGAAAGTGTGGAAAAGGCGTAACAAAAGATAGAACTCATGGTTTTCCTTATTTTGATGATTTTGCAGTTTCGGGGGAATGAGGTCAGTTGAGCAGCGAGTGGAGTGTTGCCTCAAGAGGGATGGCTATGAAGATCATCCCTGGTACGAGCACTGCGATCGTCACCGGGATCCAGACCAGCTGATTGCGGCGCTCTATCTCGGCGATCAGGGAGAAACGTTGCTCTTTCCTGAGCTGGCTGATCAGTGCTGACAGAAGAGCCAAAGTCTCCGAAGTGGTTGTCTTGGCGAGAAAAAGATCTGTCAGACGTCGTTTCGATTCCGTGTCGAACTCTTCGAGCCAAAACGAGGCGGCAGTCTCCAGGTCCAAGCCTGAGCGGAGCAGATTCTGCAGCTGGGCTACGTCCGGATTGGTCACCCCTTCAGCGTTTGCTAGTGCGGCGTTCAAAGAGTTGCCGTTTACCAGTTTGAGATGTACCTGCTCTAGCAGGCTCACCACTGCAAGGTTTACCTCGCTGGTGCGGCGCTGTCTGCGACGATTCGACACCAAGTGTTCCACCAACCAAGCCAATGCTGCGCTTGAAGCGGCACCAAGTGCGCCAACCGGAATAGGTGCTTCGCCAGGGAAGAGCACGATTGCGGCGGCAGCTCCCAGCAGTGCCGCAACGGCCTTTACAACCGGCCTTTTGGGCATCGATGTCAGTCCGCCCCTGGTTCGTTTCTGCCACAGGGAGATCCCGTTGCCGAAGGGGGCAACAAGAAGCATTCCCGCGACCCCCGACAGGCATGTCAGAGCAAGGCTGAGATCGGTCATGGCTGTGTCGCGTCTTCGTTTTTGAGGCCGTGCGGGGATCTGACAGGCCAGGTGGTGGGGAAAGCCATCAATCTGCTTGACCAATTCCAGCACAGGGTCAAGACGAGAAGAGCCGCCAAAATCTGCACAAGTGAAACCGGCCTTAGAAATGGTTCAACCGATCCGGCAAACGAGATCCCAACGAGGGCCATCCCCAGTGGGATGATCAAGATGAATGCTCTGGCGGTTCTGACTCCGGCTAGTCGCGAACTCGTCTCCTGTTTGAGTTCATTCCTTGAGCGTACGGTAGCCGAAATCATAGACAGCTGATTCTCGGTCTGTGAGCTTGTAGAGCCGAGCGTGTCAAGCAATGCTGCACAGACGTAGTTCGTAACTTCTTCGTCTTTTCCCATCTGCCAAATTGTCTCCAGAGATTTTCTCAGATCTCCTGAGTTCTCAAACTCCCGTCGGCCGTGGCGGAGGAGATCTTCGAGGAATGAAGCGCCGGCAACCTGGCCTTCGAATATCACGAAGGGGAGAGAGCGGGAGGTGGTAAGCATCTTGGCCCGCGTCCTCTCTAGATAGCCAGGCCAGGATGCTGCCAACTCTCTCTGCCTGCACTTGGAGATCTGCCCGGCTCGCAGAAACAGGACTGCGGCCGAGAGTAATCCAAGACCGGCGGAGATACGCCACCCGAGTCCGCTTAGCCAAGAACACCCGGTTGAAATCCCAGAAAAGGCAAGCAGCAGCTTCAATTCCGGCCTGCGATAGTCGGTGCCGACCGCAATGTTGTAGATCCCGCTCAAGGTCTCCCGGCTTTCCCGGGCGAGCCGTGAATGTATTGTTTTGTTGCTTTTTGGCCGGTCTCTCCAAATCGGAACAACGGTCGGACCGAGGAGGACAGTGCCAATGATAGCGAGGAGAAGCGACCTCAAATCCTCACCTCGTCTTCAGCTCGGGAGAGCGAACTCGTTGGATTCTATTGCCTGCGGATTCAAGCTTTTCCGACAGTTCTTTCTCGACCTTGACATGGCCGAGACGGAGCGGGTTGTGACCGGAGGACTTCAAGCTCCATTCGACGGGGTCAAATGAGAAGAGGTCAGTCGTCACAAAGCCAAAGTCAAGATCCTTTGAGCCCTCCTCTATCGCTATGATCTCGTCCACCACCACCGAGGCGCCCATCCGTTTGACCTGAACGATGAGATCGATCGAATTGGCTATTATCTGATTCACCGTCCAGATTGGAACAGTCCCATTGATGGAGAGCTGGGCCAGCAGGCGGAGTCTTGAAAGCGCGTCTTTGCAGCTGGAGGCATGGATAGTGCTCATCCCCTGGATTCCTGATGACAGGGAGAGGAGAAGTGGCAGGCTTTCGTCGTCTCTCACCTCTCCCATCACAAGGACATCTGAGTTCATGCGGAGGCTCGCCTTTACAAGAGTCCTTAGCGGGATCTCCATGCGGCCTGGCCGATTCACTCGCGTGTGCAGCTGGACCCTGTCCGGTTTGGAGATGTTGATCTCAGGTGTCTCTTCGATGATTATCACTCTCTTTGAGTCGGGAACCGCATCCATGAGACCACTCAGCATCGTGGTCTTACCTGATCCAGGTGCCCCGGAGATAAGGACAGTGGCTCCTGACGCTACGGCCCGGAAGAGAAAGTCGCCCGCCTGAGGTGACAGGGATCCCGCCGCCACAAAGTCTGCGATGTCTCGAAATGAGTTCTTGGCGAATTTTCGTATCGATACCGCAAAGGAGAACTCCCTGGTGAGTTCCGGGTGGACTATGTGCAGCCTCGTTCCGTCGGGAAGTTGGGCATCCTGTACCCCCAGCGAAGCGTCCAGCTGCCTGGTGCTGCCGACAGAGGTCTCGAGCATCCTTGAGAGTACCCGTTCCAGGTGGAGTCCGTCATGGAATGATTCGTGGTGTCTGCGGGGAGGTCTGTCGTGTGATTTCACGAAGATCTCATTGGGCCCGTTTACAGAGATCTCCCAAACCGCGTTGTCCTCAAGCAGCGGCTCGATGGGTCCAAAGCCGATGAGATTTCGGAGAACTATCTCTCCGAAACCCGCCATGTCGGTGATCATTCTCGACGGATGCTCTTCGTTCCAGCTCTTGATGAGCCGGCCCAACTCGCTTTTGGCGCTCTTGAGGGAGGAGCGTGTGTTCAGATCGGCCTCGGATTTGCGAAGAAATTCGAGCAGCTGCCGTTCGATCTGTGCAGCTGCCCCCAGTGGCTCGGCGGGAGCCGAGGTTTCGAGTGTATTCAACCTATGACCTGGAGGATCGAGCCGTATATTTGGGCGGCTATCCGTGCATTTCGGGGGAGGCGTGAATAAATTAGCAACTCCCGGGGAATGAATCAAGGGTCAATTTCAACGCTCCGTCCGCTTTCCAGACCAAGTGAGTAATCTGCAAGTTTTCGTGCACTGATTCCAATTCATTTATCAAGTGCACATTCTTGCCTCGAGGCGCTTCATCTCTGCGTGCCAGTACGCTGACTCGGTTGTTTGCAAACTGTGAACGAGTACCAGTAAGCACTATCGGGCGCTAGGCGATCAAAACCTCCAGGGCTAACCGCAAGTGCGGGATACAGGTGCGTTTAAGTGTCCCTACGCGTTTAAGTGGGGCAAGAAGAACTACTGGTACGTGGTGCGGCCGAGTGACGTGATAACGCTTTTCGGGGTGAGCTGCAGAGATTTCCAGTTGGACATGACGGTGGCGATGATGAATGCCAATATCTCCTCGTCCAA
>JAJYVK010000077.1 GCA_021792075.1 Actinomycetes bacterium
ATAACCGCCAGACTTCAGATCTTTCTGACGTCGATTGAACTTGTTTTGCTTGTGGTTTTCGCTGCACTGATGGTGATCCACGGTTCCCGAGCCAACGGTTTTCGATGGTCCTGGCTCAGCCCCGCCGTCTTCCGTGGTCCGTCTGGATTCTTCGACGGTGCCCTGGTGGCGGCATTTTACTACTGGGGATGGGACGTCACCGCAAATCTCAGCGAAGAAACGGCCAAGCCGACTCGCAATCCTGGCCTAGGAGCGCTTATCGGCGTGGCACTGGTGTTCTCCATATTCGAGATCTTCACGATAGGTACTAACATCGTGCTGACATCTGGCGAGATACACGCCCATGCCGCCGACGTCCTCGGAATCCTAGGCCAGACCGTCTGGCCCGGCATTGGTGGAAAGACAATAGTAGTTGCTGTAGTTTTATCCACGGTCGCTACACTCGAGACTTCGATAATTCAGGTCAGCCGCACGTTGTACGCGATGGGACGCGATGGAACCCTTCCCAGATCACTGGGCCAGATCAACCGCATTTCTCGGACTCCGCTCAGGGCGACCATAATCGTCGGCACGGTTCCACTGGCTCTGTTCTTTGGCGCACTATTCATAGGGTCGGTCGGAACGATTCTTCAGGATGCAATCAACGCAGTCGGCCTTCAGATAGCCGTCTACTACTCTCTCGCCGGATTCGCTGTCGTCTTTTCCTACCGCAAATCGCTCTTCAGCTCTCCTAAGCTCTTCATCTTCGCAGGCCTCTGGCCGTTGCTCGGAGCCGTCTTCATGGTCGTAATGTTTGCAGTGACACTCCCACACCTCAATCTGACAACTCAAGTGGTCGGCATTGGCGCTCTCCTTCTTGGCACTGTCCCTGCAGCAATCGCTTGGGGTCACCAACGACACGATCTTTCTGCGCCAATATTAGGGAACAAAGCAGCAACAGGCACCGATTGACTGATTGGCGCAACGAAGCATCCATTAGGGCGGACAAAGACGGCGCTCGCGGTGCAGCTCTTGCGGGATTTGGTACGACATCACACCCCGAAAATGGGCTGACACCGTAAGCATCCTGCAGCTACCCTGAGAATGCCGTCACACCGGCACTTCCAAAGCACAGCTTCGATGCCCGCTTTCTCTGCATCCTCGGGCTCCATAGAGAAGCCTCTGGCGAAACAAGTCGCCTTAGAAGGACGACCTTAGCTAACCCAAGCCGAAACAGCTTGTAAAAGCTCGACAGCTCGGTCGGCTTTGTGGTCCACAAGGACACATGCGGACACCGCAGGCAGTTCCGGCCCAGGCCCACAAATCGGCCCGAAAGCCCCTCAAAGGATCGATAGCATAAGTTGCCTGTTTTTTCAACGATCCTCTCCCATAATTGAGGGGAGGATGCCAAGATCCATCCCTCCGAATTCTGGCACCAGTTAGAAAACGAGCGATTTTATTGTCACCGGAATTGCCATCGAAGGCTGCAAGGGATGACCAAGGTCGATATAGTCGAAGTCCAAGAGATTGAGGCCATCGACCACCAAGATGTCCACCATCACGTCGAACTCGCTGCGCAACATAGAGCCAAGAGCCTTTCCCATGTCAGCGTCAAAAGCTAGAAGTACTGGTCTTCCAGTGGCAATCCGCTCGGAGAGGCCCAAGACAATTGCCTCGGCCATAGCGTGCAGACGGCCGTACGACAATTCGCCCGTCCACGACATTGCCAAGACGAAATCCGATTCATCTCCTGGCATGGCAAATGATGCAACACGAGTTTGCACCGCCAAAGCAAGCGCATTTACGTCTATCTCTTCGCCAAGAGTGTATATGGGACGAATCACCTGCAGGTTTCGACGCGGCAACAGCCGTTCCTCGTCCGAAATGTAGCATGTATTCCCGCTCAACTGAACGCTGAACTCCGATGCACCAAGGGCCGTAGCACGAATTCGTGCGGTAGCAGGCAAGAGTGGATATGGGATAGAGCCGTCCAAGAGTCGAGACCTAATCGCTGCGCCTAATCGACGACCCAAATCTCCAAAATCACGGTCTTCAGTTCCATATACATATTCCCCAACTCCGCCCGAAAAGATGACGCCCTCGATGCCTGACAGATCTGATATCGGCTCCGTAAGATATGGGATTGTCAAAGCTGAATGATTACCCGCCGGACTCACAGCGGAGACCACAATATCCGCCATGACCCGAGCCATCGAATCAAGCTCCGCCTGCGAAACGACGCCACCATGATTCAAGTCGATACCGGCTGAGCGAGCATGTGCTATTGCAGCATCCTCAAGACGGAGTACCTTGCCATCGCTACCAGCGACTATAAGTCGCCCACCGACGTGAAGCGCTGCAGTGGAAAGAATTCTGCCTGATTCGATCAGTGACAGTTTGGTCGTTCCGCCACCTATATCAATGTTGAGGATGCGTTGGCCGGACTCTGACGATGCTTGCACGGCTCCGGACCCATAGGCCGCAAGTGTTGCCTCCATATGGTGCCCCGCAGCGGCACAAACGAAATCTCCGGCCCGCTCGGAGACGATCATCGCGATACTTTCCGCGTTCTCTCGGCGAAGGGCCTCACCGGTCAGAATCACGATGCCGGTGTCGATCTCCTCCGGCCTGACGCCTGCAGCTCCGTATGCTTCGTCGATTATTGCTCCCAAAGCGGGCCCATCTATCACCAGCCCATCATTAAACGGCGTAAACGAAACTGCTGACTGGAACAGGCAGGTTCTCTCGATTACAACGTATCTGGTAGCCAGGCCGGCACCATTTCGCTGCAGCTTAAGCTCGGAAAAGACCACCTGGGTCCCCGACGAACCGATATCAATCCCCACACTTCGAAGTGCTACATTTTCCTGCTGCCAAATCGGGTTGTCCTCAAATGGTACGAATTCACCCTCGCCGTAGAAATCATGGTCGTAGTCGCCACCAGACTCCAAGGCACTGTCATGACCATGATCGTGGCCATGATCGTGGCCATGGCCACCAGAGTGCTTCCCGCTTGACACTGCCGATTGGCTCAACGCGCAGCTTTTTCGGCCGCAGCACCATTACGGTCTGGCAGTGGCGGAAGTGTAGCCAACTCAGCCTCGTAGGCGGCATCCATCTTTGGCGTTACACCTGACGAGGCGAGTGCCTCCGAGAAGAGCTTCCGGACCGTCGGCGACTCGTCAGCATAGTCAATCTGGTCGCCTCCTATCCGACGCGATATCCATGCCTTAGGCACTCCTTGGGCATTTCGAATCGAAACAGTCTCGTGCTTGAAGGCAAGGTAACGGCCTGGCGTGGAACCGGTGTTGAAGTGCTGATGGAACCACATATTCGGTGGAATGATCAAAGAGCCAACCTTCCAGTTGTACCTGCGCGGCTCCTCACCCTCCGGCCACATAAGTGAGTATCCCTCGCCGGAAAGAATGATGACGTGAGCGCCTGGTCCGTGACGGTGGCCCTTCTTGTATGTCGCGACGGGAAACTCTGAAATGTGGCTGTTCATTGAGCCCTTGGCCATGGAAAATCGGATGTGGCCTCCACCCGCGCCCCTTTCCGCTGCAGAGATCAACGGCAGGCTGACTACATCGGGAACGAAGTTGGTATCTAGAAGAAGTCCCTTGGTCTCCTTTTTGGCGGCAAAATAGTCTTGCTCGCCGTTGAAACGGTTGAGGAAGTCCCTTGAAGTATTGAAAACAAAGTCGATGTCGTCATAGAGATTAATGACAGGTGGCATATTGGTTGATGAGACAAACTTTGCTTCCTCCACACCAGACAAGTTGAAGTGCTGATGCCATGTGTTCAACGGAATGGCAAACATCGAGCCCGCCTGCCATTCAAACGTGACCTCATGCCCAGCGTCATTCCAAACCTTTGTTGAACCCTTGCCATCAAGAATCATTATCATTTCTTCAAAAAGTTGTCGCTGGGGTGCAAGCTTTCCTCCAGCTGGAATCTTGCAGACATAGCAGTCATTGGAGGTTCGACTTGCGTCGTGGTTGATAAAGACCCCGTAGCCCCCCCGTCGCTCCCATGGCTTGAGGTCAAGTGCACGCAGATCTGGCACGTAGTGACCACTGATAATGTCAAGTCCCTCGGATGCGACCCATCGTGTATATGGGGAGTCCTTCTCCGTAGCAAACTTATTAGCGAGACCTTCATCGACGACAGCGTCCACGATGCCCCTTTCGTTGGGTAATATTTTGGTGATTGCGAATCATTAGTCTAGTCCGGCTACAGCAGCCCCTACAAGCCATCTACAGCCCAAACTGGAGTTTCGAACAGCTTTCAATTCCGAAGGACCTGCCAAGGTCACCTGACCAAGAAAGGTGCCATCAACTGCTACCATCCCCGAGTATCCGGCAAACAAAGCCACGTGGCATCCGGGTGGTGGAGTTAGTGATGAGAGCTCCGTGCCAGAGTTCAAGGCGGAAACATCAACACTGGCAAATAACTCCTACCAAAGCGAAAAATATCATCTAATGTAGGAACTACAAGTCGACCGGTTCCTGGTCGGCCGGGCAATTCGATTAGCGGCAGCATTTTTGTTGGTGCCTTTGTCTCGCATGACGATGGAGTGCAGCCATGAGCGAGAGTACACCGATAGTAAATCGGACGATCAAAGCTTGCTCATGGCTGCAGTACGACGAGGGATCACGAATCTGCGCTTCATTCCTCGCCAACATTGCCAAGGGTATGGACAACTCGATCGGACTCCGTGCACAAGGTAAAAGATCCACCACGAGACATTGCCGCGAAATCAAGCCCGCATCACTGACACTTTCCCGCACACCAAATCCTCAACAACAAAGGAGGCAGTGACATGCCCGGACATGCATCGTCAAATATCCGAAACGTGGTGTTGGCCGGCCACAACGCCACCGGTAAAACTTCCCTAGCTGAAGCTCTCCTTGCAAAGACAGGCGCTATACAGCGCCAGGGAAAGGTCGACGATGGCTCATCGGTATGTGATTTCGAACCTGAAGAAGTTCGCCACCATATGTCGCTATCCCTCGCCCTTGCTCCTTTCGAAGTTGGCCCTGTAAAGGTAAACCTCATCGACACGCCCGGATATGCCGACTTCTTCGATGAGCTGCGAGCAGCATGCTTTGCTGCGGATCTGCTGGTGCTAGTGGTTAGCGCAGTCGAAGGAATTCAAGCGCAGACTCTTGCGGCATGGGAGCTGGCCTCCGAACTCTCACTTCCGCGTCTTGTAGTTGTGAACAAACTGGACCGCGAACGGGCAAACTTCGATCGGATCCTCACTGAGCTGGTAGAACAGTTCGGTGCCGGCATTGCTCCACTCGAGCTACCAATCGGAGAAGAGGGCGATTTTCATGGAATAGCCGACCTTTTGACTGACACTGCGATCCTCTACGACCACGGAAAACCAACGAATGCTCCGATACCGGAGTCGATCTCGGATCTGGAGCACCGGGTAAGAGAGCAGCTCGTCGAAGGAATTGTAGTTGGTGATGATGCTCTAATGGAGCGGTACCTGGATGGGGAGATTCCCGATCCGGAGCAGCTTGAAGCTGCACTTGCCAAAGGCGTCACCTCAGGAACTGTGTTTCCAGTCGTCTGTGCATCGGCTTTGACTGGCGTGGGAGTCGACCGCATCGCCGCCCTTCTTACAGAGCTAGCACCTTCTCCCATTGAGCGTCCGATAGTAGTAACAAATGAAAGTTCTCAGGCAAGCGAAATTCCGTGCGATCCATCTGGTCCTCCAATTGCCACCGTGTTCAAAACCATAGCCGACCCTTATGTTGGAAAGATATCTCTGCTTAGACTTGTGTCAGGAACGCTGCGACCCGACACAGTCCTCGTAAACTCTCGTACCCACTCTGAAGAGCGCCTACACGTTCTGCAACTGCTGAGAGGCAAGGAAGCTGTCTCCATCTCTGAAGCGCAAGCCGGAGATATAGTTGCCGTGCCCAAGCTCTCGGGCACGTCTACCGGTGACACCCTAGGCCTAAAGGGCAACACAATCTTCCCCCGGCTGCCCGAGCCTGAGCCGGCAGTCCTTTCGATCGCAATCAGGCCGCGCTCCAAAGGGGACGAGGACAAGCTGATGACCGGCATTCACCGCCTCCAGGATGAGGATCCTTCGCTCAAGGTTGCACGAGTCGAAGAGACTCATCAGACGCTTCTATCCGGCACTGGAGAAACACACCTTGCCGTGATTTGCGAACGGCTTCAGCGCAAATACGGAGTCGAGGTGGAAACCGATGAGGTTCTGGTCGCGTACCGTGAAACGATCACAACTGAAGCTCAAGCCGAAGGCAAGTACAAGAAGCAATCGGGTGGACACGGCCAGTTCGGCGTGGCCGACCTGAAGATAGAACCTCTCCCTCGTGGAGGCGGGTTCGAATTCGTAGATGCGATTTTCGGTGGAGCGATTCCGAAGCAGTATCTCCCAGCCGTAGAAAAAGGGGTGCTCGAGGCAATGGCCCAGGGCGGTCCAAAAGGCTACCCAGTCGTGGACGTGAAAGTTACATGCTATGACGGCAAGTTCCATCCAGTTGACTCCTCGGAAATGAGCTTCAAGATGGCAGGTTCGCTGGCATTCAAGGAAGCAGTTGCAAAAGGCAATCCCGTAGTGCTTGAACCAATATCACGACTTAGTGTTGTCGTGCCATCATCCATGCAGGGCGACGTCCTTGGGGATCTGAACTCGCGACGCGGACGAGTCCAGGGCACCGAGTCGTTACCAGGTGGCCGCCAGAGAATCGTGGCCCTAGTGCCGACGGCGGAGATACTGCGTTATGCTGTCGACCTCAGAGCTCTGACGGGAGCGCGAGGCCGATTTCTGGCCGAACACGACCACTACGATACCGTTCCATCCAACCTGACTGCAAAGATTGGCGCAGTCTCTACGCTCTGACGATGATATCGGCAAGACTTTCCGCTTCAGACTTTTCGGGTGGCCGACTTATATCCATCTTCAATAGGAGCAGGTCCAAAGCTAACCCGCCACGATAGTCTTCCCATTGCAGATGGCTATGCCCGTTCTGACGGGTTGCCATCCCCCGATTCGCGAGAAAATATTGCAGCTGGTCAACCCGGATCAATAGAGTCTTTAGTCGAACTTGGCCGAGGGTGTTTCACGCGTCCTTGGCACCGTACAGTTATTTTGGCCGCAGAGAAGGCTTCGGACCGCCGCGACTGTAGTCGGCATCCCCAGGAAACGAACCTGCCTG
>JAJYVK010000078.1 GCA_021792075.1 Actinomycetes bacterium
GGAGAACCATACCTGGGCTACCGTCACTTTGCAGAACTATTTCAGGATGTACTCCAAGCTGGCCGGCATGACCGGAACCGCGGAAACTGAGGCATCCGAATTCGCAAGCACTTACAACCTCCCAGTGGTTCCGATTCCCACCAACAAAGAGATGATCCGCAAGAACTACCCAGATGTCGTATACAAGACTGAGCTTGCCAAGTTCAAGGCCGTCGTTGACGACATCGAGGAGAGAAATGCCGTAGGACAGCCCATCCTCGTCGGTACGGCATCCGTTGCGAAGTCTGAGGTGTTGTCCCAGCTTCTGTCGCAGAAGGGAATTGTACACAATGTCCTGAATGCGAAGCAGCACTTCAGGGAGGCCGAGATTGTCGCTCAGGCCGGACGTCTGGGAGCAGTCACGGTAGCGACGAATATGGCGGGCCGAGGCGTAGACATCCTTCTCGGAGGCAATCCTGAAGGCCTGGCGATACAGGAACTAATCTCACGAGAAATCGACCCTACGGATCCTGGGAACGAGTCTGTGATCACCGAGACTCTTGCGCGCTTTCAACAGCAGTGCACAGCTGAAGGTGACAGGATCAGAGAGCTGGGAGGCCTCTACGTTCTGGGATCGGAGCGGCACGAAAGCAGGAGAATCGACAATCAGCTTCGGGGTAGGTCGGGGCGCCAGGGAGATCCAGGAGAGAGCAGATTCTACCTTTCTCTTGAGGACGAACTCATGCGCCTTTTCGCCACTGGAGCGGTCTCATATATACTAGACAGGACCTTTCCCGATGACACCCCGCTCGAGCACAAGATGGTCTCGAAGGCCATCGAGCGAGCCCAGTTGACCGTAGAGGGCAAGAACGCTGAGATCCGAAAGGAAGTCTTGAAGTATGACGAGGTCCTTGACGCACAGCGCAAAGTCATCTACAAACTGCGCAGGTCTGTTCTCGAAGGCGAAGACCTAAGGGGCAGGACCATTGAGATCATCGAGAAGACGCTTGACGAGTTAGTGGAGAAGTACCTTGTCTCGGATTTCCAGGAGCAGTGGGAGCTTTCCGGTCTTGTGACCGAGGTCAGCCAGTACTTCCCGACGACATTCACGGTCGAAGAACTCTCTGAAGCTGTCTCAAAGGAACAGGTGTATGAGAGCTTGAGGCAAGAGGTAGAGACGCTCTACGAGAAGCGCGAGCAAGAGATTGCCGGCGGTGTGGAGGTCGCTCGCGCTTTAGAGCGTGATGTCATGCTTGCTGTTATTGATCAGCGTTGGAGAGAGCACCTAGCTGAGATGGATGCGCTGAGGGAGGGCATAAATCTCCGTGCCATGGGACAGCAGGACCCCCTTGTTGCATGGCAGCGTGAGGGTTATGAGATGTTCTCACATCTAATAGAAGTCATAGACGATGACTACTTCAAGTACATATTCCACGTTGAGCTGGTACAAGAGGAGGCTCCGAGCACTGATCTGTCGAAGGCTACTTACCTGGGCCAAAACGAGCCGGTCATGGATCTCTCGCTTTTGAACCAGGTGCAGCCGACAGAGGAGAATTTGGCCGCGGCTGATAAAGCCCCCCTTAAGACGGTGACTTCGACCAGCGAGTCGGCTGCCCAAGCTCTGGACAGCGAGGCTAAAATTCTTCCGTTCACTAAAGCGAATACCGAAAAGCTTGGCAGGAATGAACCTTGTTGGTGTGGTTCTGGTCAGAAGTTCAAGAATTGCCACGGGAAGAGCGGCTCCTGACGGGATCGCTCATGGGTTTTAGATCTAGGAAAAATTTTGAAGCCTTTTGATGACGCGCTGTCTGAGCTTGGAAAACGTCTGGAAAATGCAAAGACGATCCTTGGTTTTGAAGCGCTGATGGCAAAGAAAGTTGAACTTGAGAAACAGGTCAGCGACGCGAATCTTTGGGACAACCCGGAGCGCGCGAGGAGGGTGTCCGCGGAGTATTCTTCCGTGAACGACGATCTCACCATGATCTCCAGTCTGGCACGTGATCTCGAAGATGCCGAGACTCTCTACGATCTCGGTAAAGAAGAGGGAGATGACACTTTGGAGTCAGAGATCGAGGAGGCCATTCAAGGATTGTCGAAGGAGTTCGACTCCCTGGAGCTTCGCCTGCTTTTCTCTGGTGAGCACGACTCCAAGGATGCTGTGTGTGAAATTCACGCGGGCGTGGGCGGCACCGATGCCCAGGACTGGGCCGAAATGATGCTTCGCATGTACCTGAGATGGGCTGAACGCCGTGGATTCGAGGTTGAGATCGATGAGGTATCTCCAGGCCAGGAGGCGGGGATTCTGTCGGCAACAATGATAATTCGTGGAAGGTTCGCCTACGGCCTTCTTAGGGCAGAGAAGGGTGTTCATCGGCTCGTGAGAATCTCACCTTTCGGTGCCGCGGGCAAGCGACAGACGAGCTTTTCCTCGTTTGACGCGGTGCCATTCATGGACGAAATGATTGATGAAGTTGCCATCGACGAGAAGGATCTGAGGATAGACACCTACAGGTCTTCAGGTGCCGGTGGGCAGCATGTCAATGTCACCGATTCGGCTGTCAGGATCACACATATTCCCAGTGGAATCGTCGTGTCATGCCAGAACGAAAGAAGCCAGCATCAGAACAAGGCTAAGGCATTGCAGATTCTGGCGGCTAAATTGGTTGAGCGACAACGACAACAACGCCGAGCCGAAATAGACGCAATTGCTGGGCCGCAATCCGAGGTGGGGTGGGGGAACCAGATTCGTTCATATGTTTTGGCTCCATATCAGCTGGTAAAAGATCTGCGTACAGGTGTGGAGACCGGAAACGTGGATGCAGTTTTAGACGGTGATTTGGACAACTTTATGGAGTCATATCTGCGCTGGGAGCGCGCACGCACTAGTTCTTAGAGCAGGTGCCAATAACTATGATGAGATTCTCAGATCGGCTAGCAAAAAACCCTTCCCATTGCTTGGAGGCGCATCGTGATCAAAGTTGACAGAGTCTGCAAGCGGTACAAGGAGGATGAGTACGCGCTCATCGACTGCTCTCTTGAAATCGATCGCGGTGAATTCGTCTTCGTGGTTGGGGCATCCGGCTCCGGAAAGTCCACCCTTCTGCGGCTGCTTTTAAGGGAGGAGCGCCCAGATTCTGGGCAGGTGTGGGTTGCGGGCAAGGAACTCGCGTCGATGCCAGGGTGGAAGGTTCCATTCTTTAGAAGGAACATTGGCGCAATTTTCCAGGATTTCAGGTTGCTTCCGAACAAGACTGTTTTCGACAATGTCGCCTTTGCTCTCGAGGTGATTGGCAAGTCGAAGCGCCACATCTCAACGCAGGTTCCTCAAATGCTTGAACTGGTTGGACTGCATGACAAGCAGGATAGGCTGCCCGATGAGTTGTCGGGAGGCGAGCAACAGAGAGTTGCAATAGCCAGGGCATTTATCAATCGCCCACTGATCCTTTTGGCCGATGAGCCTACGGGAAACCTGGACCCGGAGAATTCTTGGAGCGTCATGGGACTTTTGGAGCGGATCAATAGAACAGGGACAACGGTATTGATGGCGACCCACGATGTCGGGATTGTCGATTCCATGAGACGGCGAGTTATCGAACTGGATCATGGGCAGATAAAAAGGGATCAAACCCGTGGGGTTTACGGGCTTGGACAGCAGACTAGTTGAGTTTTAAGGAGTAAGCATGGCAATTTCACTGGAATACGTCGTCAAGGAGACCTCAGGCAACTTGTGGCGTAACAGGCTGATGAGCCTTGCAGCAATTCTCACCATCTCCGTGTCGTTGGCCCTAGCTGGAGCCTCTCTACTGCTGAAGCAAGGTGTTTCAACGGCGACTTCTCAATGGAAGGGTGGAGTGCAGCTGCTGATTTTCATGCAGCCGAATGCCACCTCAAGCCAGACCAAAGCAGTCTCCAACCAGCTGAATTCACTACCTGAAATAAAGAGCTATTTCTACATGGATCAGAGTAGGTCGTATCAGGAGTTCAAACAGCTCATGGCTAACTCCCCCGACCTGCTCAAAAGTGTGACTGAATCGCAGATTCCCCCGTCTTTTAGGGTGGTGCTTAAGAATCCCAACGATGCACCATCGGTGGGATCTCTGTTCCAGCAGCAAATTGGGGTAAAAGACGTCAACTTCAACCGTGGTGCTATCAACACTATGCTTCATGTGACTTCGATTGTTCAGTTCGTGATAGTTGCGCTCGCCGCAGTCCTACTCGTATCGGCGTCTGTGCTGATATTGAACGTAATTCGTGTAGCGATCTTCTCCCGTCGAAGAGAGGTAGCCGTGATGAAGTTGGTTGGGGCTACCAACTGGTTCATTCGCATTCCGTTCATGCTGGAGGGAATGGTACAGGGGCTTGTTGGCGCAATCGTGGCTGCTGCAGCTGTTATTGGAATCCAGTCGCTTTTCGAGTACGTAGTTTCACATTTTCAGGTGACGGTGCTCTCAAACTTCCTGGTATCCTCCCATGACGTTTTTATGACTGAGCTGTTTGTGGTGTTCATGGGTATAATCGTGGGCACGGCTGGTTCTGCATTTGCTGTCAGACGATACCTCGAGGTATAAGCTTTCACCCTCCATTCTTTCATTGTGGGAAATAGCCTTTTCAGAAGGTAACCGTCTGCCAGCTGAGCCCTGCGTCATGGGTCATGATGAACTTAGACGACACCGTTCCGGCCTGCCTGGCGTCTCCTTCGACAGCGAAGCCCTGCGTGTTTGTAGTAAAGCCCAGGTCGTGAATCGGTGCTCCTCCGAAGCTCGCTTCGTTGATCACCGTCTGCCACGAGGATCCTCCATTGCTGCTCACATAGAGGAAGGTGGCTCCAGAAGAAGCCGAGACAGCAATTGTACTGCCGTTGGGAGATGCGATTCCATTAAGGATGCCCCCGAGCGGTGGTTGCGATGGAGCCGTCGTGAAAGTCGAAAGATCCGTGCTCTTGACGATAGTCTTCTGCTGTGTTCCAGCACCGGCGTCTCCACCGCAAGCCAAGACGAGTTGTGGGACGGACGATCCCGATACGGGTGAGGCCAAGGCAATCGAAGGGTTGGTCGGTATTCCATTGAGGCAATCGGGGTTCAGTTGCGACCAGGTCGTAGTTCCAGTGGCTTGAAAAAACAAGTCACCCTTGTTGTCGTTTGCTGCGACGACTGTACCGTAGGGATTCGTGATTAGCCGTGGCTGCCAGCCGGCCGCAAATGTCGGCTGAGACTGTTCGGTGAAGCTGTCCTGATTTGCCGGGGAGAGGTAAAGAAGATCTGCCCCCGGGACGGCAGTGTTGGGATTACCGGCTATCAGATAGGTTGTTTTGCCGTTTGTTTCAAGCGATGTGACTCCGTATGAGCTGGGTGCGCCTGGAAGCGTTACTTTGTGCCAGGTGGCACCTCCATCGTAGGTGGCATAGAGGTTTGGCCCAAATAGGTACCCGTCAAGGATGTTTACAAAGCGGATTCTCGACACCGCCGTAGCGTCAGACGTGAGAGTCGGCCCCTGACCAAGGGGAATATTCGGAGCTGGAATCGCCAGCCACGTCTTGCCGCCGTCCTGTGTTCGTGCAATTGTGAGACAGGGTGTTCCCGCGCAGTAGGAGATGCCAAGTACGAAGCCGACGCTGGGGGAGACAAAGCTGGCGGATTCAGGCTCAAATCCCGATGGCAGCGGGGTGCCCGCAGGGGCTGTGACGGGAGGGATAGTGGTAGTTGGGGAGGTGGTTGTAGTCGATGTTGTCGATGTGGTGGTGGTTGTTGAGGTCGGAGAAGCACTCTTCGTAGATGAGGTGAGGCTATATGTGGCTGCCGCTATTATTATCACAAGAGCGATCACACCTGATGTGATCACGATCTTCTGCTGTCTTGTCATGGCATTCCTCCATAAATTGCCTTATGTACACTCGATTGCTGGCCAAAGTATGCGTCAAGAACAGTTCTCACGTTTAAGGCAAATCAGTCTCCTTGCATGACCGCTCCACATGGATTCGATCGGCTGATCAAGCTCTCGCTTGACCATAGGATAGCGTGCGTTAACCTTAGCTTTCTCTAGTTGCGAGGTGTTTTCAGTTCAACCGAAGTCTTACTGGTCCTGATCCGAAGCGGTTCAGGTTCTTTGGTTGCAGGTCAGAATGGATTAACTTATTGGTGGTTCTCACCAAGAGATGATTTTGGGCTACTGTCGGACATGCCACCTTTTTGGTACTCCGAATCCGATGGCATCGAAGATGATTAGAAGTCCAGAAAGAGAGTTCAAGTGACATCTGAATTTCCAGTCGTTCCAATTTCCAATCCGATTTTCGATGCGCTCGCTATTGGTCAGAGTATTTGGTACGACAACGTACGGCGCTCTCTGATCAGCTCAGGACAACTGACCAGGATGGTCAGTGAGGATGGCCTGCGAGGCGTCACTTCCAATCCGTCGATATTTGATAAGGCGATTGCGGGATCGACTGACTACGAAGAGGCGCTGGCGGATATCAGACAGCGGCGGAACCTTGACGCAAGGCTGGCATACGAAGAGCTCGCGTTCGCCGACATCTCCGCCGCCGCAGATATTCTTCACACAGTCTACGATGCGAGTTCACGGCAGGATGGCTACGTGAGCATCGAAGTGCCTCCTTATTTGGCTCACGACGCAGCGGGAACTGTGGAGGAGGCGGCTCGAATCTGGGAGGCTATTGACCGCCCAAATCTCATGGTCAAAGTTCCAGCTACAGCGGAAGGAATCGTTGCCCTCAGAGCGCTGATCCGTCGAGGGATCAATGTCAATGTGACCCTCCTTTTTTCTGTTCAGACCTATGAAGAGGTCGCGAAGGCGTATATCCAAGGTCTCTCAGACCGGCTCGCCGATGGCGGTAGCCCCGAAGGCGTCGCTTCGGTAGCCAGCTTTTTCATTAGCCGGATTGATTCAGCGATTGACCCGCTTGTCAGCAGCGCTCTGGCTGGAAGGATTGGTATTGCCAGTGCCAAAGTGGCCTATCGCAGATACAAGGAAGTGTTCTCCGGAGCTGGCTGGCAGAGGCTTGTGGATGCCAAAGCCCTGCCGCAAAGGCTGCTATGGGCTTCGACAAGTGCCAAGAATCCTGCGTATCCAGACCTTTTATATGTAGAGTCGTTGATCGGTCCCGAGACAGTCAACACGATTCC
>JAJYVK010000079.1 GCA_021792075.1 Actinomycetes bacterium
GACGAGAGTCACCGTAGACTGCGGGGACGCGCCCGGGTGGCGGAATGGTAGACGCAAGGGACTTAAAATCCCTCGGCTTCGGCCGTGCCGGTTCGAATCCGGCCCCGGGCACCAGATCAAGGCACGTTGCCAAACAGAGCTGGCAGAGTTGGAGTGCTCGCTGTTTGCTCGTCTGTTTTGGACGGTGTCACGGCGGTTGAAAAAAATCAAGTGTGTCCCAGAAAACAGGGTTGAGATTCAGTTCGTCTGACAGTTCGCCGGGCAGTGGCCGCCGAAGGTGCGGATCAGACCAGTTTTGACGTGCTTACGGGAGCTTTGCTTTATTCGCCAATGCGTCGATAATTACCTCGTGACGTCGAGTCACGACTCGATGATTTCTCTTGATCCTTGATGTGGAGAGTCCCCATGCGCCAAGAGACCCTCGCCGACGAAGGCTTCGAGAAGTACCGCAAGCCCACCCGTCGGGAACGGTTCCTCGACGAGATGAACCGCCTCATTCCTTGGGCCGAGCTTGCGGCTGTCTTCGAGCCGTTCTACTCCCGGGGCGAGGGCCGAGGCCGCCCGCCGATCGGCGTCGAGCGCCTGCTGCAGATCCACTTCCTGTAGCACTGGTTCAATCTCTTGGAGCCGGCGGTGGAGGGCGCGCTCGACGATTCCCGGGTCCTGCGTCGGTTCGTCGGCATCGACCTCGGGCGGGAGCCCATGCCGGACGAGACCACCATCGGCAAGTTCCGTCCTTTGCTGGAGCGCCACCAGCTGGGAGAGCGGCTCTTTACGCTCATCGGGGAGTCCCTCCAGGAGAACGAACGGCCTCAAGGTTCACACCGGGACCCTTGTGGACGCCACGATCATCAGCGCGCCGAGTTCCACCAAGGATAAGGACCGGCGGCGGGATCCCGAGATGCATCAGACGAAGAAGGGCAACCCGTGGGACTTTGGCATGAAGGCTCATCTCGGGGTTGACAGCCGCACCAAGCTGATCCATTCGGTCGTCGCCACCCCGGCCCATGGGCATGACCCTCGGGTCCTTCCCGAGCTCCTTCACTGGGGGGAGACCCGTGTCTGGGGGGACGCGGCGTACGCCGGGCAGAGGGAGATCCTCCGCCGGTATACGCCGAGAGCGAAGGACTTCACCCAGAGGAAGGGTCACCGTGACCGCGCGTTGACGGAGGCGGAGCGGGAGAGGAATCGTGCCCGGGCGAGGGTTCGAGCCTTGGTGGAGCATCCGTTTCTGGTGCTCAAGCGTCTTTTTGGTTTCAACAAGGTTCGGTACCGAGGTCTTGAGGAGAACACCCAGAGGCTCTTCGTGGCCTGTGGTTGGTGAACCTGTATTTGGTGTGGCGGTGGCTCCTGCGGCGGATGGGTGTCGCGTAGGATTCGTGCACCCAGACACGGTCGGCGACCGGAATAGGTTGCAGGCGAGGGGGTAACAAGTAAGTCCGGGGTTGAAGACTCGCGGCTTTGCCACCTTGTTTCGAGCTCAACGGGCCCAGTTGCCGATCGTGCATAATCGTGCACAAATAGATTAGACATTCCCTAGGACGTGGTTATGATGAAACCAAAAAAATCAGCCAACTTGGTGTGTGTAGCTTATCGAAAAGCTTGCAGCCTTCCAACAAGAACCAGTATAATTCGCAATAAAAATCTTAAGGAATTAGTTGGATTTAGTATTGCTGGAATCGTGGGTTTTTTTGGTAGACGCAGGTCTCGATCAAGATTAGTTGTGTTCAAATCTTCTCTATCATAAACAATGCTTCATGCTGTTAAGCTTTCACTCGATATAAAAAATTGAACACGTATTTGGTCGTTAGCAAGCGCGACGGGAGGTGTCCGTGAGCGGGAAATCTTCGATGAAACGTTGGTCGGCCAAGCGCGAGTAGGAGGTGGTGCTGCGGCTTCTGTGCGGGGAGAGCCGGATGCGCTGAGCCGAGAGACGGGGCTGCCGACCGGGGTTGTTGTCGGGCTGGCGCGGCGAATTCCTGGAGGGAGGCCTGGCGATGCTGAAGCACCGGTCGGACGATCCCAAGGTGACGGCCCTGGAGCGGGAGCTCCGGCAGACCAAACGTCTGGTCGGTGATGTCCTGCCGGGCAAGGAACTCCTGGAGATGCGCATTGCCCGCTTCACCCTCTCGGGTGTGTGCTGTCTTCGCGCCCCTGGCGGAAGCAGCGCAATTTTTGTGCAAAACAGTGTCCGGTATTTCGGGGGGGGCACGGCGGGTCATCCCTGCCCTGAAATGCTGGGGATTGCACCCTCCTACAGCCGCACACGGGTGAGCGACGACAATCACTCCTCAGAAGCGTTATCTCGCTCCTGTAAGTGCCATGTGCCGTCCAGACTTCCCAGGATGAGGTTTATCGGTAATCTCGATGCTGTCCGCATCTGGTGGGTGCACGGCTTCGTGCTGGTACAATGAAAGCGATGGGCATCGTCACAGTGGCATCTGTTTTATAATCCCGGCGAGAACGACATCACGGTGAGGTCAGGAACCCTGGATGAGGGCATATCGTTTATATCTTTGCCAAAGCCCGTCACCTGGAGCCGTGATCAGGTTCTGCCCGCAACTGGATCCCGGTGCACACGTCTGGTTGAGTCAAGACCGAGAGGCCGATAATGCTATCCCGGAAGGAATTCTTGGAAACCTGAAAGCAGAGAGAGTGTGACGATACCTACCGCTTTTCAGAGTAGAGTATGGTGGAGTATGTGTGCCCCGGTACTCAAGCGCTTCAACTCAACTATGGGTAGCGACCGGCGACTAGATTGTTAACTTTACCATTGGCCTCGCCGCTATTGTCAATGACGGAAAAATAATCTTAACTTTGTTTTACATACTTATGGTTAAGCAATCGCACAAGCATGAGAAATCTGTGAAATCTGATAGTCTGCAGATAAGTTTGGCGCATAAGATCACCTGGTTTCTAGTTTTCATAGCTTGCTTGATCATGGGGGGCGTCTTGTCTTTGCATTTTGGGCAAGATGCAAGCTTCGACTTACGTAATTACCACCTGTATAACGCCTGGGCGTGGTGGAACGACCGTTATCGAAGTGATTTATTTGTTGCAGGCATACAAAGTTTTTTCTCTCCGTATCTTGACCTAATATATTTTGTACTCGCCAAAAAAATATTCGAGTATCACCCGCTTGTGCTTGGGTTCCTGGCAGGTTGGCCTTATGGCTGCTTTGTATTTGTTATGCTACTCCTTGCGAGAAAAGTTGCTGAAGTTTTGGGAATAGACAAGCAGGGCCGTATCTCCTACGGAATATTTCTAGCCGTTGCCGTTGGTTTAGGTGTGACAGGCGCGGCAGCATGGTCACAAATCGGCCTTACGACCAATGAACTGACGTTTGGAGCTATCACGAATCTAGGGTTCTATTTCATCATCAAGAATATGGGCTTTAGCGGTGAATGGAAGCCTGGGTGGCGTGAAATACTCATGGCCGGCTCACTCTATGGCATAGCTGCTGGGCTCAAGCTCACTGCATGTGTTTATGCACCAGGAGCCGCGCTTGTATTTTTTGCGCTTGAAAAAACGTGGCGTTCACGTTTTATGTCTGCACTCCTCTTTTCTGTGAGCTGGTTGGTGTGGTTTTCGCTCCTGTACGGTCCATGGGCCCTGCATCTCTATCGCCTCACAGGAAATCCATTTTTCCCCATGTTCAATAATATTTTTCACTCGCCGTGGGCGAATGATAGCGCAGCGATTGATACCCGATTCCTTCCTAAAACTACTCTTCAAGCCCTGTTTTACCCGTTCTATTGGATGTTCGCTTCTGCTCGACCAAAAATAAGCGAGCTGCGCTTCCAAGATCCACGTATGGCGTTTGCCTATATTGCGGTTATGCTTATCGTTGGAACGCTCGCGATTACTAAGATAAAGAAGAGACCACATCATGCTTCCATATTGATATGGGCTACAACATTTTATTTTGTTGTGTCCTATGTAATCTGGCAGACATTGTTCTCGATCATGCGTTATTACGTCTCGTTGGAAGCAGTCGGTGCTATTCTGATTGCGGTTGCGATATTTGAAGTCGCACAGCTTGCTCCGCATCAGCTGAGGAAAGTCACTTTCCTGCTTGTATCGATAGTAACAATTGGAACTGCTGTCTTGTCAACACGTTATCCAAACTGGGGTCATGTGCCATATGCCCGCAAGGTCTTTGTTTACTCTGCACCGGATTTGCCAAGAGGAGCCTTGTTGGCCCTGGCAAGCCAGCCGACAGGATACGCAGCCGTGTTGATGGGCTCAAAAGAGCCCTCTCTGCATTTCCTTGGACTTCCGACTTATTTTGACAATAAGTTTGCGCATACTGAGCTCATGCATCAAGTCATGCACCGGATAAAAAGATACCGGAGAAATGAGTTTGTTGCTTATAGCGTGCGTAGCCCGCCGCCAATTTCACGCATGGATTTTGTGGGACTCCGGATGGAGCTGAATCAATGCCGCGACTTTTCAAGCAACTTGGGCTCGCCACTGCGGATTTGCAAGGCGGCCTATGATCAGAAATTGGTTGGCAAGCTTAGCGCAGCGCGCGTTCTCTATCGTTTGAGTGCGATCCCATTGAGCATCAGTGCAAATACACAGCTGAACATTTCTCTGACTCTTCGTTGTAGTTCAAGAGCACAGTTGGGTAGTGCCGTAATTACTTGGGCTGTCGAACGGCAGTATCAGGGGCCTTACCGCCTCTATGTGTCACCTTTCGAGCGAACAAGGGCTTTGGTTGCAAGCGGTGGTTCGAAGGGTCGTGCAATGGCTTTAGGGTGGGTACGAAGTGGTGACCGTTTCATATTGACGAACGATTCTGGTAAGGTACTGGCCAGCCAAGAAGTTGGCTATACAGCCTGCAAGCATGAGCATGGTCAAACATGAATGCAACGGCCCCCAACATTGTTGTTCTTATTCCCTGTTTTAACGAATCCATCACGATCGGCGATGTAATTGCCAATTTTCGACAAGCTTTGCCTGAAGCTCGTATATACGTGTACGATAACAACTCTAGCGACGACACCATAGAACGTGCCAGAAAAGCTGGAGGCATTGTGTGCGAAGAACATAGGCAGGGCAAAGGACATGTGGTTCGACGCATGTTCCGAGACATTGATGCAGACTGGTATGTGATGGTTGATGGCGACAATACCTACGATGCGAATCTCGCTCCAGAAATGCTGCGTGTCGCCATGTCAGGCCCGTACGATCTCGTCAACTGCGTTAGACGTGATGTCGAACAAGAAGCGTACCGTGGAGGACATCGCATTGGGAACCGGTTGCTCACGGCAGCCGTCCAGATAATTTTCGGTCACCCGATACGAGATATGCTTTCGGGCTACAAGGTATTCTCGAGACGCTTCGTCAAATCGTTCCCCGCATTCTCTGGTGGATTCGATATTGAAACAGAGTTGACTGTGCATGCCCTGGAGCTGGATATGCCAATTGCGTATATCGAAGGCGCATATCGAGGCCGTGTGTCTGGATCAGAGAGTAAACTGAAAACATATCGAGATGGATTTCGGATCCTGAGGTTCATCATCGCGCTCCTCAAGCATGAGCGCCCACTGTTGTTGTTTGGTAGCTGCGGGCTCATACTTGCACTCGTATCTCTGGTTCTGGGAACACCTGTCGTCATGTACTACCTGCATACTGGACTGGTTCCGCGCTTCCCCACTGCGATCCTCGCGATGGGAATCATGCTTCTTGCGTTTCTTAGCATGACTACAGGTATCATTTTGGATACCGTTACCCGTGGACGTAACGAAATACGAAGGCTGATATATCTTCAAATTACAGCGCCCACGAAACCTGAGCCATCCATTGATGATCGTCGTACATTTACCATTACTTGATGCCTATCAGATCGTGCTCTAATACCACTGTCAAGCGACACGAAGATTTGACCCCCTGACGACGTCTGGGACCGACCCTCTTGCGTTCATCAACTTTGCGACGTCGTTGGGGTGGGTCCGTGCCCTTCTACGTCTCAGACCCGTTCCCGGCACAGCACATCCAGGCTTTCACCGCGCAGAAGCCGCAGTAGCATGTCCTGCTTGCGCCTTGCTGGCCAACGTTTCATCGAAGATTTTCCGCTCACGGACACCTCTCGTCACCTCACTCAACGACCAAATGAGTGTCCAATTTATTCGAGGGGCAGCCCATAGGGTTCGTGCGCCAGAACCCGGCTGACGACTGAAATATGGTGCCGGTGTGGGGGCAACACGTAAGCCCGCCGGTAAAAAAGCGGTCTTGACTCCCTTGTTTCGAACTCAACGAGCTCTGCAGCTGATGCCGCACGAATAGATCAGACCTTCCTTGATGCTTGCAAATTTTCCATCAAATCTCTAGGTTATGGATTTGAGAACATTCATTATCTTGAAATGGTCTTCCCTGGACATGTCTGAATACACCGGAAAGCACAACATCCGCGCAGACAAATCGGCGCTGACCGGCAGCGGCCTGGGCGCGTAGGACGCACCGAACGGGCTCTGGTGCAGTGCCGGATGATAGTAACGGCGCAGTTGTATTCCCCGCGTGGTTGTGGCCTGCAGTGTTCGCTGAAGTACTTCCGGGGTGGGCGCCAGGACAGGATACGCCTGCCACGGGGGACTGCCGGGATTCCAAGGCGGGGTCCAATTGGACCAGTACTCCATAAAAAACCTTCGGTAGCGCTCCGCCACCGCGCGGCGCACGCGCAGATGTTCGTCGAAAACGTCGTCCTGGGCAAGACCGACGGCGGCGGCGAACTCGCTGAGTTTGCCGTTGATTCCCATGCGCGTTGGAGTACCGTCGTGCATCCCAAAATTCAACACCTCGCGCAGCAACGTCTGCCATTGGGGCGCGTAGGTGATTGCTCCACCCTCCCCGACAGCGAAGACCTTGGTGGCATGCAGGGAAAAGGTTTCGATGGCGCCTTGGCCACCCACCGGGCGGCCATCAGGCAAGACACCACCCAAAGCAGCGGCGGCGTCAATGATGAGGGGTACATTACATTCCTGACACCAATGCTCCAGTGCCGCTTGGTCGCGACACAGACCAAAAGGACGCACACCCAGCACCGCCGCCGGAGCGCAGGACAGGAGCGGCAATACCGCCGCCACTTGATCGGGTCCCATCT
>JAJYVK010000080.1 GCA_021792075.1 Actinomycetes bacterium
TTTGATCAGCTTGTTTGCGAATGCGCTTTGGACGGAGTTATGAAGCAAAAGGCTAATGCCGCCGATCAGTATCCCGGCGGCTAGGCCGATTGCGAGAGCTTTGGCCGCGAAGCGGATTTCGGCCGCTCTCTCAGTCTCTTCAGCCAGCGTTTCGGACTCTTCCCCCGTGTCTGTTCCGTCGCTCAACGAGCTGTCAATGGCGCTCTGATGATCTGTCTCTTGGGTGGTCGGCGTCAGTAGGACTGGAGTTTCATTTTTGTCATTCTCTACAGAGTCGGTTTCGTCGCCGTATTTCAAATCTTTGCAACTTTCGGAGTGAGTGGTCTTGTCCAACGTAGTTGCAGTTCGTTCAGGAACCTGACAACCCTAGACTTTTGATAAGTGAAAGAATTGTGCCGGTCTCCAAGTTATTTTGTTGCATAATGGATGTTGGAAGTACCGATTGACAAAATTGTAACATTCACCTCTTTGCAGCAGGAAGCGCTAGTGGCCACTCATTCGGAAGAGTTTGAGAAGAGCCAAGAACCTCTTGGTACAACTGTATTGAGGTTGTTGGATACTTCTGGAGTTACAGAGGGCGATCCACTCGCGCTGGGCAAGCGCGAGAGGAACAAACTTCATACCCTCAGGGCGATCTACCAGTCTGCGCTCTATTTATTCGACAAGCAAGGATTCGACAATACCACCGTTGAGGAAATTGCCAGCGGTGCAGGGGTGACGCAGAGGACGCTTTTTAACTATTTTCCTACAAAGGAGTCGATAGTTTCTTTCCCCTTGGGATATCTGGCGCGATCGCTTAGCTCAAGAGTCCGCACGGCTGAAGCTTCGCTCAATCCGTTGGAGGCGTTGGCCGATGGAATTCTCCAACTTTTCGACGAGGTATCTCGGACTCCGAGCCTCTCCAAGGCCCTGCTTCTTGGCTATAAAATCGTGAACAGCACACCGAGTCTTGGAGAACTGAATTTGGCTCGTCGATCTCAGTTATATCTTGTCGCATGGAAGGCTCTTCTCGAACGTGGGGTCGATCCTGACGACCAGACGCTGCGAGCGGCGTCGTCTGGGGTTGTAGCATGTTCTCTCGCGAGCATGTTTTCCTGGTTGGAGGCGGAGATGACCTTCTCGTTGGTCGAGTTGACTCGGTCGGCGTTGTCGATAATGTCCCAGGACCTGTTTTCCTGAGGCATCAGCTGTGGTGCGCTTGTGGAAACGCAAGATCAGCTCAGTGCTGTGCCGATTCGCTCGAGCATCTCCGAGAGAATCTCTGGCTTAGTGGCGAAATTGAGTCTCGCCCAGCCAATCCCGGGTTGCCCGAAGTCGGGTCCAGGGCTTAATGCGACTTTGGCTTCGCTCAAAAGGAACTCTTGCGGAGAGGCGGCCGCCTTGGTCTCGCGGAAATCCAGCCATGCCAGATAGGTCCCCTGCGGGGGGCTGTATTTCAGGCCGAGACCACTTTCGAGAACGAAGGTGGTTAGGTAGTCACGGTTCTCTCGCAGCAGCGCCAGAGTCGATTTCAGCCAGTTGTCGCCCTTTGTCCAAGCGGCAGTCGCAGCCAACATACTCGGTGTAGAAACTGATCCTCTGAGATGGGAATCGATGGACTCGTAGCACTCCTTTAGCTCGGCGGAGCCGAAATGAACCACGCTACACCTAAGCCCCGCAATGTTGAACGACTTGGTTGCCGAGGTCAGTGTGACGACGCGCGCGGCAAACTCCGGCGAGATGGAGGCGAACGGGATATGATAGTTCGGCTCAAAGACGATATCGCAGTGTATTTCGTCCGTTACGACCAGTACCCTGTGACGGCTACATATTTCGGCAACCCGAACCAGTTCCGTCTGCGTGAACACCCGTCCGGTGGGATTGTGGGGAGAGCAAAGGAGCAAAAGCGAGGTATCCGGTTCGCCCGCGAGCTTCTCGAGTTCATCGAAGTTAATCTCCCAGCCTCTGTCCGTTTGGACAAGCGGGTTCTCTCTTAGCCTGCGTCCGGTGTCGTTCACCGACTGGAGAAATGGGGGGTAGATGGGCGTTTGCACTATGACACCGTCATTTGGCTTTGTGAGAGTCATTAGCGCTATCACGATGCTTTGGACGACGTCGGTCGACACGATTCCCAAAGCTGGGTCGAGCGGGGTATTGAAGCGCTCGAGATATCTATCCGAAAAGGCATCAATTAACCTGGATTCGACCTCTGCGCACGGGTAGCCTAGGTCACCGTTGTCAATTCTTTCGATCAATTCCTGTGCGATTACGGGTGCGATGCCGAGATCCATGTCCGCGATCCACGCTGGGATTACATCCCTCGGGTATCTCATCCATTTGGTGCTTGTGCCTCGTTTGCTGCGTATCGCATCTTCTACTGACATTTGAGTATCTCCGTGCTGGACCTGGTTCCAGGATAGTTGCAGGGGATTCCAACCTTGGCGAGCCTTGCGGCAGAACTTCTTCCTGGTTAATTGGCCGCCTTCACTGAAATATTCTTTGCCCCGATCTGATCCTTTTGCAGTAGCGAGATCAAAGTGCCTGCCAGCAGCATTGCGAGCGAGGCAACTATTCCAAGTCTGATGCCGTGCGAGGAGTCTGAAAGAGTCCCCACACTAATGGGGCCTACGATTTGCCCGAACGCTATTGCAGTGGTATAGACGCCGATCGCACTGCCCACGAAGCGCTGTTCTAGGTTTCTCTGAGCAAGAATCGTGTACGAGGTCGCCACGGACATTATCGATGAGCCGAACAGAAAGGCAGAGATCATCAAAACCAAGAAATTCTTGGTTATCAAAGGAAATGCCGTGCCTATTGTCGCGACAAACAGCACTGCCGCCAAGCCAATTCCGCCTTTGAGGCGCGCCAGTGCTCGGCCCCAGATCGGACCGGTGATCATCGCGGAGATGCCAAGCATTGCCCAGAACCAGGCGATAGTGGCACCCGTGCTGCCCTCCGCCGTCATGAAGGCTATTAGAAAGGTGACGAAGGAGATATATCCAGCCCCGAAAAGTGCGGAAGTAATGATTGACGGTTCAAGCCCCCTTATTGGAAACTTTAGAGAGGCTTTTTTGGGATGGTGCTCGGGTTCCGACAGGCGTCTAGTTTGCGGCAGGGCGAGGGCTGCGCTTATGAAGCAGAGTGCGCCCATGGCAATCCATCCCAATTTCCAAGAGGATTGTCCGAATGCAGAGAGCAGCGGAGGTATTGCCAAACCCGATACCAGGATCCCAGTGCCGGCGCCTGCATAGTAGATTCCAGACGCAGTGGCAGCCACCTTGCTTCCGAGGTGAGAGGTTGTAGAAGAGATTAGGCCGCCACCTACCACAAACGTTATCCCGCCGAAAAGCCCAGAAAGCGTCCGGGCAAGGATTAGGATCTCGAAGTTAGACGAGATGCCGGTGAGCACGCCCATGACGGCAAGGGAGAGAATGGCGAAGGTGAAGGTCTTCTTTGCGCCGAATTTGCTTGAGTATGAGGTCGCTGTAAATGCTCCGAAAAGGTACCCAAAAGCGTTGACAGTATTGAGTGTTCCCAGTTTTTGGTAGTCCCAGTGCAGGGTGCTTTCCATTGCCGGCAGTATCAATGAGTATGAAAAGCGTGCGAAACCTAGGCTTGAGGCTGATGCCATGGCCATTGCAGCAGATCTCAAATATATTCGGTTTGTGATATCCGATCTAGGTAAGTTGCTCGTGGCTATGATGGTTTAATCCTTTCCGTTCCGAACTCCAGCAGTGGGGACGTCATCCTTTGTCTGCTGCTTCCGGATCTACCGCGTTGGTTAGCGTCAGATCGGTGCTGAACGTCCTTCCAATCCGTATGAGGTGGTCCTTTCGCTCGTCTTATCTATCAAATGCTCGGGTCGGTATTCGGTGCAAGATGGCTATCGGGGCATAGTTGGGGACGATTCCTAAGACAGCCATCTCGCACCTATGCTGCCGGAGGACAGCAATTTGTGCTCCAGCGGGCAATCTCTCCTAGGTCTGAAAGCTAATGTTGCAGCGGCTTTCAGAGCACTGGGCAGAAGCCTTGTATGCGTGCATACGGGGGTTTTTAGCGCGAGTGGCTATGGCATTGTCAACTTTTGGGAGCCGTTGGCTGATCCAAAAAGATTTCCGACAGTTTCTCAAGGCAAATGATGGCGGAAATGTCGGGTCGTTTGGTAGATAGAGCAATCTTGCATATCGATTCACGAGACAGTCCCCCAATTCTGCGTAAGGCGTGACCTGAGTCCAACACCGGAAGCTGACAAAGTTTATACCTTTAGTGGGTCACTTAATAAATCCGTGCTTCAAATTTCTTTCTATAGAAGATCACCATCATGAACGTGATCAGGCTTATATGTATCTGTCTCACCAGGGCTTTCCAAATTGCGCTACGCGGCCGTGGATAGCTTGATTCAGACGCAGGCACCCTCAGATTGAAAGCACCTCAAAAGGGGAGAGCCGAAAGAAGGGGAGGGTTTCATCCTTTTGGCCAAAACCCACATTGAAACAGCATGAAAACAAGGCAAGCGGTTTCTTGTCTGTGACACTCAAGACTGCTTATAAGTAAGGCACGATTTGCAGAGGAAACATTATCGGGCATTTGTTTTTAGCGAAGGCCTTCGTTGACTGGCTTAGACATCATAGGTCCGTCTCTATTGCATCCAAGTATCGATCTGGAGTCGGCGCCCTCGCCACGACCTTATGCGCGGTACGGTCTCCGGTGGTTTGTGGAGGCGACGAGGTTGTGAGAGGAACCGGCCGCAGCGTCGAAAGGATAGATCCAGGTCGTCGCGAGGCGGAAGTACTTTGCGGAATCGAATTATCGGCATGCGCCGAAAATAGATATTATGTCAAGTTAGTAATTGATATCTAATTGATATCGCTAGCTCTTATTTTTGGAGTACACACCACTTTCGAATTTAACTATGGCTTCGAACGAAGGCGAAGCTAGCACGAAAAAGGTCCTGGATTCGGAACTCCGTTGTGCATCTATGTCTACGAGATCGACCCGCTCTGATCTGAAAGCAATCCCTTCCTGGGCATCGCTTCCCAGCTCCGGTTTGTACGCCGCAAAGCTTGAAAAACCCCTTCGAGTCTCCAATAAGCATGCATTTGCCTAAAGCCAAAGTTTTCGAAGATGGAAGCTACAACCGCCTGGTATAGGAATTTCCATTTGTCGTAACGGTGGAATGAAACTTCTTCGATGAGGAGCGAAAGTATTGACAACAGAATGCCGTAAAGAATTGCGACAGAGAGAAAAAGTCCTGCGAAAAATACGTTTACGAAATTAAAGTACAGTGCAACGATCAAAAGGAAAAATCCTGTGAGCTCCACAATTGGACCGAGAACCTCAAAGAAAAAGAAGTAAGGAATGGCTAAAAGACCAAGGGTGCCGTATTTGGGGTTCATGAACAGGGATTTGTTGCTCCATAAGGTGTCTACCAGTCCTCGTGACCACCTCCTGCGCTGTCGCCTAAGTACCGTTATATTTTCGGGTACTTCGGTCCAGCAGACAGGTTCGGAAACGAAGGCGACTCTGTACGGCGCCTTGAGCCCTCTCATATATTTGTGCATGCGGGCTACTAAGTCCGCATCCTCTCCAATCGAAGAAAGGTCGTACCCCCCTATTGCAATTACAATGTCTCTGCGGAAGACGCCGAAAGCGCCTGAAATAATGAGCAGTGCTCCCAGCTTCGACCATCCTGTACGGCCTAAAAGGAATGCCCGGAGATATTCAATCACTTGAATTCTTGCAAGCCATTTCTTGGGCATGCGTACCTCGGTGATCCGTCCTCGGTAAGCGGAGCAGCCATTGGACGGCCGTATTGCTCCGCCGGTTGCCACTACCCTCTGAGGATCGTCAACAAAAGGCATGGTGACTTTTATCAACGCGTCAGCGTCGAGAACGGCATCGGCATCAACTACGCAAATGAGAGGATACTTAGCCACGTTAATGGCGGCGTTTACTGCGTCTGTCTTCTTTCCGACTGACTGTTTGCGAATCACTGTCAAATCGCTCAGTCCTCTGGCAATGTGAACGGAGTCGATCTGTCCAAGCGTGGGAACCAGCTCAGGAATCTGCATCGGTATTTCAACCAGGTCGAATGCCTCCCGCAGTCTGTCGAAGGTGGCATCCATGGAGCCGTCGTCGACAACTATGAGTTCCAGCTGCGGGTACTCAAGCGACATTACTGCCCTAGCGCTTTCTACAATGCCTGCTTCCTCGTCGTGAGCCGGCATGAGAACAGATACCGGTAATGTTGCGGGGCTAGAGAGAGCATCCTCGATTCCAGTAAATGATTTTCGTCGAAAGTAGCTTCCAAGATTTATCGAAGCAAGAATTATCAGGATCAGATAGATGGTATTGAGGGCAAGAAAGTAGCTCAGTCCGAACCAATTCAATACCAGTAAAACCCTTGCGATGGTAGGAGCCACGCCGGTGACAGACAATGTCTGACCCCCCTTCAGCCCTGTGATGCAGATGGAGCCCTGGCGGCGAGTCTAGCCAGGGCTTCCTTGGCGAAGGCAGCGCCCCTTGAGTTGGAAGCTGCCACTAGATTGAGGTGTTCGATGCCTGCTGGTCCCATCTGCGAAGCTGCCTTCGCGGCAGCTCGGGCCACCTGATAGTCCTCGTCGTCAAGCAGATTGATGATCTCTTGCACTGTGTCCCTGTCGCCGATTGCCGCGAGTGCTCCGCAGGTGACAATTCGCAAAGCAGTAGGTTGATGAGATTCAAGGCACTCACCAAGAGGGTGAATCGCTTTAGGGCTTCCTATGCGTCCCAGAGCCCTGGCCGAACGTAGCTTCACCTCCATTGATGGATCATTTTCGAGCAAAGAGATCAGAACCGTGGTATCTTCAATCGAACCCTCGATTCCCAGTAGTTCTGCGGCCACTGCCCTGCGCCGGGTTCCTCCAGATTCCAGTCCGGCCTTCACTGATCCTTTGCCTCGTGCACCAATCCGCATCAGTGCTACAAGCACCGCGCCAAATGGCACTGGCCGCCTGTGATCGTCCACTGCTGAAAGAAGGGCATTAACCGATTCCGGACTCCCCAGCTGTCCCAGGCAACGGATCGCAAGTGTTCTCACATCCTGTCGGCGGTCTCGGAGCATCGACGCCAGAGGT
>JAJYVK010000081.1 GCA_021792075.1 Actinomycetes bacterium
GTCACAAAGGCCGAAGTGGAGGCCGGAAGGCTCGTCGTGGTTAAGACCAGGGGAGTCTCTCTGAACCGCTCTATAAGGGCAATCTGGAGCAAAGGTGGTGAACTGACGTCTTCGGCCAAGAGGCTTCTGAAGTTGATTTCCGATGGCCGCTGAAATCGGTTGAGGAATAGCTTAGCTGGAGATGTTGTTGATCTTGGAAAGATCTTTGAGTACTGCCAATAGGAGTGTATGATGCCGGCTGTTTCCGTAGAGAACATTCTCGCACTGCCAAGAATACCCGCGATCCAAAGAGCGGTCCTAAAGGAACGGCCCGTCAAGTCGGTGACGACGGCACCCGGTGGCTATGAAGGCGAGGGCTTTCCCGTGAAGAGGGCTTTCGCTGGTGTTTCAACTGCTGAACTCGATCCCTTTGTCCATATGGATCAGATGGGAGAGGTAGAGTATGCGCCCGGTGAGGCCAAGGGGACACCATGGCATCCTCATAGGGGCTTTGAGACAGTGACCTACATCATCGACGGCACCTTCGTGCACCAGGATTCGAACGGTGGAGGCGGGCTGATCACCAACGGTGACACTCAGTGGATGACGGCAGGGGCTGGAATTTTGCACATAGAGGCCCCACCTGAGAACCTGGTTTTGAGTGGCGGGCTTTTTCACGGCATCCAGCTATGGGTCAACCTTCCTGCGGCAAACAAGTTCAATCCTCCGGCGTATCAAGATATCCGGGCGCAAGAGGCGGCTTTGCTCTCCTCTCAAGACGGCGGCACTCTGCTACGCCTCATTGCAGGAGAGGTGGCGGGGCACAAGGGTCCCGGTGCGACTTTCACGCCTATAACACTGATTCATGCCTCCCTGAGCCCAGGGGCGACATTGGAACTCCCTTGGAGTCCCGACTTCAACGCTTTGGTTTACGTACTGGCAGGTAATGGGAGCGCCGGTTCGCAGCATCGCCCGATCCGCAGTGGTCAGTTGGCCGTTTTCGGCGAGGGGGACTGGCTCTCGTTGTCCGCGGAGTCCAAACAGGATTCCAATATCGCGAGTCTTGAAGTACTACTCTTGGGTGGGCTGCCAATTCGTGAACGAGTAGTCCATTATGGGCCGTTCGTCATGAACACCGAGGATGAGATAGTAAAGGCTTTGGAAGACTATAAAGCGGGAAGGCTCGGCACGATTCCTGCCGTAAACGTTCCTCACCGTCATCCCGGAGATATCGAGCTTTAGTAGATTTTCTGGCGTGTCCCAGGGTCTTTGGACCATCCAGAGTTGGCCCACTTTGAGATGCCTGGGCAGGCCGACACTTTTGGCAAATGCTGCTGATGGTGTGATTCGTAAAATCCGCGGGCATATACTGTTATTGCGACCTCCTCGCAATTAGAAGTTACGCATATTAACCTTTGCCCATCAGAGTTTCTAGAAGGTGGATGTAATAGATGGCGGCTGAGAACCCGGAACAAGCACCAAACGCACTAAGGCAGAACCTGAAGATGGCGGACTTGGTGGCTCTCTCGGTTTCAAGCGTCGGGCCTCTCTTCTCGATAGCAGCAACTGGTGGCGTGATGGCTGCGAATGCGGGGTTGTGGACGATTCCAGCTATAGCACTCATTGCGATTCCGTTCGTCCTTGCCTCGTTTATATTCAGGCTCCTCAACAGGCACTTTCCACATGCCGGGGCTTCATACCACTGGTCCGCCCGAGTCCTGGGCATCAAGGCTTCGCGCTTTCAGGCGTGGATTTTGATCCTGGCATATTTCGCATCGATTCCGCCGATCATCATCCCGGCCGCAAACTATACGCTCAACTTGCTCTTTCCCTCTTACCATCCTTCACCTTTCGCGGAGATCATGGCGGCGATGTTTTGGTCCGCTTTCGCTCTGGTTCCCCTGTTGAGGGGATCAAGGCCTACTGCCAAGCTGACCCAGCTTTTCCTTGGTATAGAGCTGTTATCGGTTGTTTCGATCGCCATTGTCGCCATCTTGCGATGGCATGCAATCGCAGTTCCGATGCATTTCGGAAAGCCGCCAATAGGCGGAATCATTGTAACTGCGGTAGTAGCTGCGACGATACTTGACGGGTGGGAGATCGACAGCTACGCCTCGGAGGAGGCAGTGAATCCTAAAGGGGATCCAGGAATTGGCGGCATCGTCGGTGCGCTGATGGCGCTTGGATTCTACGCTCTTATATACCCTTTGATGTTCGGCGAGACTCCTTTGAACATGCTCTCCGGAGCGCCCAACCCAATGTCGGTGTGGGCTCAACGGCTGATGCCTCACGCATCATCTCTGATGCTGATCCCCGTCCTGGCCTCGACGGCAGGAGGGCTGTGGCTTACATCGTTTATTCTGATTCGAGCTTTGCACGCAATGGGCAGGGAGGGTCTCGTGTTTCCCGCCTTCGCCAAGATCAACTCTCGGGGAGTGCCCGGGATAGCAACTGTAGTCACCGTTTCTGCGGCTTTTCTGGTCACTCTCGGCCAAACCCTTTTCTCCTCTTTGAGCTCGTTTTTTGGGCTGGTCTTGTCGGCTGCAGGGTTTTTTCTGGTTGCGGAGTTCTTCCTTGATTCGGTGACTGCAACAGTTTTTCTCTTTCGAATACACACTTGGAAAGGCGGCGACAGGCCCCACGGGCACAGGGTGCTACTTGCGGGTGCTGTGCTTTCTGCTTTTGCCTTCTTTTTCTTCATGGTCGGGTTCTTCATTTTCGGTCCAAAGGCGATCGGACCATCGGTCGATTACGTGGTGGGGACGCTTATCTTGCTGGGCTTTGGTTTTGTGTTCTTTGCCAAGAGGCACAATTTCATCTACATGTTTCACGGTAAGGCGGTGCAACCTGTTGGCGAATCGGACGCGCTGGTCGGCTCGGTCGAGGGGGCAAACGGTTAGAAGTTCGACGGCAATTTGGCGCCCTTGGACTGGTGTCGACAAAGCTTCAACGTGAGCAGTGCATCTACCTGCGATTGCTTTGTACCGGAACGGCTGGGCTTCGAGTTCCTCTATTTGGCGGAGGGATGCCTGAGCCTGAGTATCTGAACGAGGCTCAGTGTCAGTAACAGCCTCATTGAAATGGCGAGGAGCAATCCACCGGCGACGATCATGACGATGGTCGAGTTGGGGACGGACAGTTCGAAGAAGGAGCGTCCTTGAGGAAAAAGGAGTATCCCGGCGTAGATGGCGAAAAGGCTTAGGCATAAGAAGATTACCGCCAGCCCTCTTGTTAGGCTGGAGGCTTCGATGAGGATGATAAGGTAAAGCATCACCAATAGCAGCACCGTGGTCGCGATGGTCCGAGCCTGCACTAGCGATAGGTCGAAGATCTCAAGTGCACCCAAATACGCGGCAGTTACTCCGAGTCCCGCGCTCAAGCCTGCTGGGATAGAGAATCGGGCTACCTCACGGAGAAATCCCGCGAAGCTGACCCTTCCCTGACTTGGCGCCAAAGCTACGAAGAACGCCGGAACTCCCACTCCTAGAGACGCGATGAGAGTCATGTGACGCGGCAGGAGAGGATATGCGGTTGGCGATATCACGAAGGCCAGGATCATAAATGCTGTGACGGCAGACTTGGTGACGAAGAGCTTGGTCACCCTCTGAAGGTTTCTCAGGGTCGTCCGGCCCTCGGCTACCAGCTGCGGCAGGACTGCGAAGTCGTCGCGTATGAGAACCAGATCGGCGACGCTCTTGGCCATCTGGACCCCGCTGCCCTGGGCAATGGCGAGCCGAGCGGCCTTCATCGCTGGGACGTCGTTGACTCCGTCTCCGACCATCGCGACGTAGTGCCCGTCTGACAGCAGTGATTCGACGACTCGTTTTTTTCCGTCGGGAGAAATCCGCCCTATGACGTTGCCCTCCCGCAAAAGAGCAAGGAGGGCTGTGTCTTCCTGCGGGAGGCTTCGTCCGTCTATGGCACCTGCGTCCGTCGGTATGCCGACATCCCCGGCGATTGCGAGCACTGTCTCTGGCCGGTCACCAGATAGTACTTTGAGCTGTACTTTTTGAGATTGGAAGAACTCCACCGTTGCGCGTGCGTTGGGGCGCAGGCTCTCGGCGAGTATGACTAGGCCAAGCGGTGTCAGATTGGGTGGAGGACCTTCCATCGGGTCTTGAGCTCCGAATGGTTCAGTTCTTCGAGCTATCGCGACAACCCTTCGTCCAAAGCCAGCCTCCAGCTCGACACGTTTCGATAGCCCTCCCATGGGAAGCAATTCCGGTGCTCCGAGAACATAGCTGATCTCGTCAACACGGATTCCACTCCAACGCCAACGGGACGAAAACGGGATCTCCTGTGTAGCGCTGCGAGGCTCACAGGGAAAGCTCTTTGCGATCGCTCTCAGAGTTGAGTTTTTTCCACTGGAGGCGGAGGCGAATAGGCAAAGCGCCCTATGCAGCTCCTCTTCTCCGCCGGGAGGTGCAACTGTTTCGATGACTCTGAGGTTCGCTTCGGTGAGGGTGCCCGTCTTGTCGAGGCAGATAATGTCCACAGAGGCGAGCGACTCCATGGCGTTGATCTGTTGCGCAAGCGCCCCATGTCGCGCCATGCGAACCGCCGAAACCGCGAAGGTGAGGTTGACGAGGAGGATCAGCCCCTCGGGCACGAGTGGCACGATTGCGGCAACGGAGGTGGGCACTGTGCTTCCAAGCGGCGTCCGGCGATGCCAGAAGGTGTAGCCGAGCAGAATGCTCAGAGGGATCATTGTGCCTACAAGGATGTACAACAGTCTGTTCATCGTCTTTTCCAGCGGAGAGCGGGGATGCCTGAACCTGCGGGCTTCCCCAGTGATCTGTGCTGCATAGCTTTCGTTTCCGATCGCGCTAATTCTGTAACGTGCAGTTCCTTCGGCGACGAACGACCCTGAATGCAGTTCGTCCCCACTTGCGCGATGGACGGTACGGGACTCACCGGTGAGGATCGACTCGTCTAATTGAAGACCCTCACTCGATTCGACCGTTCCGTCCGCTATCAGCTGGTCGCCCGGCTGGAGAAGCACGAGGTCGCCTTCCACGATCTCTTCTCGGGGGAGTCTCGTGGGTTTTCCATCGCGAAAGACAACGGCGTTTGGCATGACCAATGCGGACAGGCGGTCCAATGCTAGCTTCGCACGGACTTCCTGGACTGTTCCGATAAGGGTATTGACTACGAGAATCCCTAAGAAAAGCGCGTCTTGCCACGAACCGTATGTGAGGGTGACCGTTCCGAAGAATGCCAGAATCAGGTTGAAGACGGTAAAGACATTGGCACGGATGATGCTCGCGTATGATCGTGAGGTTCTGAGGGTCTCGAGCGGGCCACGCTCCGATAGGCGGCGGGCAGCCTCAGCGGTTGACAGTCCCTCGTGGCTATCCACTGCTGGCCCACCAGCACTCCTTGGCCAGCCTTTCCGGTAGGCGAACTTCACGGGGCCTTAGGAGCAGTTCCATATCTGAGTCGTAGCACAGCGCTCCGCTCATCTATTCCTCACCATTTTGTAGATTTCGAACCATGCAATTCCTAACAGGCCCGCCAGCACGGAGATGAGCCATTCTCGTGCAGTCATGGGTCCGAAGCCGAACGGGCGTCTGAGGACGGCTACGTTTATGAGAGCTATCAAAACGATGATTGCGCCGACTAGGATCCATTTGACACTGGGGTTCTTTCTTTGACGGAACAGCTGGAAGATCGAGAGTTTCCATGATCGGTTCGCGAGAATCAACGACAGGTTTCCGATCATCAGCGTGGTGAATGTCATCGAGCGCACTATTTCGTCAGGTCTCGATCCGAGCACAGTCCAGAGGTAAACCCCGAGCACAGCTGCCAGCAACGATATGCCCTGAAGTCCGGAGAGCGTCAACACGGTTTTGGAAAAGAGAGGCTCGTCGATCCGCCTGGGCTTCTGCTCCATTATTTTCGGGTCGATCCTTTCAGCTTCGAAGACGAATGAAAGCGCCGGGTCGATTATCAGCTGTAAGAATGCGATCTGGACCGGAAGAAGGACCAAAGGCCACGCCGCGACGAACACGGGTATGAGCGACATGGCGAATATTGATACGTGGACAGCAAGAAGGTATGAGACCGCCTTGCGTATGTTGTCGTAAATGCCTCGACCTTGGCGGATTCCTGCGACGATGGAGGAGAAGTCGTCATCAGTGATGACGAGTCCCGCGGCTTCGCGTGCCACGTCCGTACCTCTTGCACCCATCGCTATGCCTATATCTGCGGCGCGCAGAGCTGGTGCGTCGTTCACTCCGTCGCCGGTCATTCCCACAACCTCGCCGTTCTCTTTTAACGCCCGTATAAGTTGAAGCTTTTGTTGTGGGACCATGCGGGCAAATACGCTGACGCTCTGGATCCGACGGTCGAGTTCTTCATCGCTCATCGATTCGAGTTCCGCCCCGGTGATGCAGCCTGCGGAGTAATCGAGGCCGACCTCCTTCGCAATGGCAAGGGCTGTCCCCTGGTAGTCTCCTGTGATCATGATCACCCTTACCCCGGCACGGGCACACTCGGCGACGGCATCTGCGACCCCTGGCCGCAACGGGTCGCGCAGGCAGGCCAAACCGAGATATTCGAAATCAAAGTCATGGGGTTGGCTCGGCAGTACGCTGTCCTGGCCAAGCTTCGATCTGGCCACCGCCAGTACCCTCTCACCGGTGGCGGCGGCTGTCTCTACCAGCTCAGTGAGCTCTTTCGTGTGCTGTGCATCCATGTGGCACAGCTCTGCCACGGCTTCGGGAGCGCCTTTAGCGGCTATGACATAGTGGCTCGCACTGTTTGGCTGCCATACGTGTGAGAGTGCCAGCAGATCCTCTGAAAGAGGGTATTCGCGTACCAGCTCCCAGTCATCGTGGCGCCGCCCCGTTCCGGTCAGGTAGATCTCTTCCAAGTGCCTGAACGCCTTGTCCATGGGATCGAAGGGGTCGATCGGAGAGGCAAGCACGGCGTATTCGACGAGTTCAAGGAAGGTTTGAGGGAGCGGCTCGCCGTCCAGTTTGAAAGCTTGGCCATCGAC
>JAJYVK010000082.1 GCA_021792075.1 Actinomycetes bacterium
TTGTGGACCTGGTGTCGCCGATCGGCAAAGGCCAGAGAGGCCTCATCGTCTCGCCGCCCAAGGCTGGTAAGACCACGATAATGAAGCACATTGCCCACTGCATCGAGACGAACAATCCTGAAGTCTTTCTGATGGTGCTTCTCGTAGATGAGCGCCCTGAAGAAGTGACGGATATGCGCCGTTCGGTAAAGGGAGAGGTTGTAGCCTCGACCTTCGATAGGCCGGCGGAGGAGCACACCGCAGTCTCTGAACTCGCTCTCGAGCGGGCAAAGCGCCTTGTCGAGTTGGGCAGAGACGTTGTGATCATCCTTGACGGAATCACGCGACTTGCCCGCGCATACAACCTTGCGCAGCCGGCTTCGGGAAGGATCATGTCTGGCGGTGTTGATTCTGGCGCGCTATACCCGCCAAAGAAGTTCTTTGGAGCGGCAAGGAACGTGGAGGAGGGTGGTTCTCTGACCATCTTGGCTACAGCCCTTGTCGAGACCGGGTCCCGAATGGACGAGGTGATCTTCGAGGAGTTCAAGGGAACGGGAAACATGGAGCTACGGCTAGATCGCCGGCTTGCAGAGCGCAGGCTCTACCCGGCAATCGACGTGAACGCCTCCTCGACAAGGCATGAAGAGCTTCTCTTTGACAAGGACCAGCTGGGACTTGTCTGGAAGCTGCGGAGAGTCTTGAATGCACTTAGCAGCGACGGAAACTCTGCTCCAGGCCTTGAGCTTTTGATTGACAAAGTTCGATCTACCAAGTCGAACGCGGAGTTCTTGCTCGAGATCGCCAAGTCTCAAGTTCCAAACAACTATTGATGATTAACACCAATGATTAAAGGATGCGTAGGTAACTTGGCTTGACCGGTGTCAGCCAAGCTGCGCTCGGTCGCTAGGATAATAAAGCTATGAAGTCTGATATTCACCCAAAATACGGTGTCGCAGTTGTCCACTGTTCATGTGGCAACACATTTGTGACTAAATCTACCAAGCCAGAGCTGCATGTCGAGCTTTGCAGCGAGTGCCACCCGTTCTACACGGGCAAGCAAAAGCTCGTCGACACCGGAGGCCGCGTGGAGCGCTTCCAGCGTCGCTACGGAGACAGAAGGACCTCGTCGAAGAGGTAGGTGTCCTCCAATAGCCTTTCGAGGTGAGGTAGAAACATTGCCAGTTACAAATGGATCTGAGGAGGGTTCCCTTTTGCTTGGGGCCCTTCGTTCGTGTATCTCGAGATTTGATTCGAGCCTCGACCCATCTGCAGCGGAGATTTTAGAGTTTCCGACCTTTCTTGCATGCAATGTCGACGGCGTCGCACATGTTCTAATCGTATCGATATCTACGGCCGACATAGGTGGCTACCTTGCATTCGCCTCGAGGAGCGGCGCCAGGGCTATTAACCTGTATGCGTCGCCAGCCATGCTTGGAGGTGCTTCCTTGCCGCTTGCCTCTCGGGTCCTGTCAGTGCTAAGTCTTCAGGGTGAGGGGTTCAAGGTGCCCGTAACGGTGTATTCCGTCGCCACGGGACAGCTGGAGCCTGTCTCGTCGGGTTCAGACCTTCAACTTGTGGTGCAGGACGGAGATGCTCGAAGAGAGTTCCTGAGTCAAGAAGGATCTGGCGAAGTCGTTGAGCTGGTCTTGAAAAGTGGCTGCGAGGCCTTGTTCGTGAAAGACCGGATGATTGCAACCCATCTCGGGCTCGAGGTTGCTCGTTCCGTGCGCAGCGACGGCCGTGTGCGGCTTGAGATCGGTGTTGGGCGCAATGACAGGATTGCGAAGGCCTTGTTGGATGAAACTGCCACGCCGGCAGAACAGCTGAGAGAGACGATTGAGGTCGTGAATCGTTATCGGCTGGGAGCCTCGCAGTTCCACCCGTTGGCAAAGCTGTCGCTAGCCAGGTGGATGCGGCTTGTGATCCATGACAACCCTGGACTTGTTGGGATGAAACAGCTTACACCGCTTGAGCTGGTTCGCAGTGGCGGCTGGCCCGGTTGGAGCCTTTGGTCGTTGATGACCGGTTCGGTGCCCCTTGACGAGGATGCTCTCATCTATAGGGGTTCTGAATCGAGTTTCGGCGACGACGATATCTCCTTCGCCATCGCGTCGGACGAGGAAGGAGGCGAATCGGTGGTGGGAATTACCGCTGCTGTGGATCTGGGCGCCGTGGCAAAGCTATACGAGGTAGTTCGATCGGCAAAAGCAGCGGGAAGAAAGATTCGCGGATCAATCCTGGTCATGCAGGAGAGAAATAAGATTGTACCCATCGAGCGTTTGGTAGATCTGGCAAGCTTTGGACTTAGAAGTGTCACATTCTCACCTTCGTGGAAGATGATCGACCGTTATTAGGTGGCAAGTGACTGATTATGTATGAGCGACTCTCAGAAATTACAAGAGAATATGAATCCGTGTCCAAGGAGCTGGCTGACCCCTCGATCTACGCTGATCAGCGCAGATTGCGCGATCTAAGTCGCAAGCACAAGGAGCTAGAGGCAATTGTCAGCTCCTACAGAGCATATCTCGAGGGGCAGAGCGATGTTGACACCCTCAAAGAGATGATCGCAGAGTCGACAGGGGAGGATCGCGAACTCCTTCGAGAGGAGCTGGGCGAAGCCGAGGAGAAGCTTGAGCAGCTAAAAAAGAATTTGGAGATTGCTCTTCTTCCTAAGGATGAGAACGACGGTAGAAATGTGATCGTCGAGATTCGAGGAGCTGAGGGCGGCGAGGAAGCGAACCTCTTTGCCAAAGACCTTTTCGACATGTATGTTCGCTACGCGGATCGCCAGGGGTGGAAGTGGGAGATGCTGGGTGCGGACATCTCGGAAAGGGGCGGCTATAGCGATGTCACCTTTATTGTCAAAGGAGAGGATGCCTGGAGGAAGCTCAAGCACGAGGGAGGTCCTCATCGAGTTCAGAGAGTGCCGGTGACCGAATCTCAGGGGCGGATTCACACCTCCTCAGCAACCGTGACGATACTTCCGGAGGCGGAAGAGGTTGATGTGCAGATCGACCCCAACGATTTGAAGATCGACGTCTACCGGTCAACCGGACCTGGTGGGCAGTCCGTCAACACCACAGACTCTGCGGTGCGAATAACCCACCTTCCGACTGGTCTAGTCGTCGCAATGCAGGATGAGAAGAGCCAGATCCAGAACAGAGCAAAGGCGATGCAGGTTCTGCGGGCGCGTCTGCTCAAGATGGAGCAGGATAAGCAGTCTGCGGAACTGTCTCAGGCGAGAAAGTCTCAGATCGGTGGAGGCGGCCGGTCTGAGAAGATCAGGACCTACAACTTCAAGGAGAATCGGGTCACCGATCACAGGATAGGACTGACGCTTTACCGTTTGGACAGGATCCTAATGGGTGAGCTGGAGGAACTTACTGAGGCGCTCTTAGTAGATGAACGAACCCGGCAGCTGGAAGGCCAAGAGGGCGACTGATGCCAACCGGCCCTTCTGCTGCTGAGTGGAGACTCTTGCAGCGGTTGTCGGAGAGGGTTGGAAGAGGTCAGCTGGCAAAGTGGATCCTAGATGAGGCCTTCTCGGTCCGTTCAGGCGCAGCCGCAGAGAGTTATGCTTTGGAGATCGCGGATCGTTACATTGCTGGCGAGCCTATTCAGTACATCTTTGGCCACTGGAGCTTTCGAGGTCTCGAGCTCAAATGCGACGCTAGGGCCCTCATCCCCCGGCCGGAGACTGAGCAGCTTGTTGATCTTGCCAGGTCAGAGATTACTGCCAATCAGTGGATGAGAAGGATTGTCGAAATAGGAACCGGGACGGGAGCGATAGCTCTTAGTTTGGCCACCGAGATTGCCGGGCTTAAGGTCGTGGCAACGGAGCTTTCTACGGGTGCATTGGCTCTTGCAAGAGAAAATCTCGCTGCGCAGACGGGTTTTTCAAGTGAAGTTGAGATGGTTCAGTCCGATCTGTTCGACTCCTTGTCGGGGTTCGGGCTGTTCGATCTGATCGTATCGAATCCACCCTATCTGCCTGCCTCGACGGAGCTCGAGCCAAGGGTCGCGACATACGAGCCGCACGAAGCACTGTTCGGTGGTGCAGACGGTCTCGCCGTCATAGCAAGGCTGATTGAAGAGTCGCCAGTGCATATGACGAGGCGAGGGGCCGGACTCGTGTTGGAGATCGATGAGACTCATGGGGCCAGAGTTGTTGAACTCGCTAATCAGCACGGATATACCTTTGTTCAGATACATCAAGATCTTTCAGGGCGCGATAGATTTGCGCGGCTTGTTTACTGAGACGTTTTACGGAAGGGAAAGGGCTGGACGGTCTTTGGCGGGTTAAGACCATCCAGCCCTTGTTTGTGTGTCGGGGACCTCGAGAGTTACTGTGAACGGTTCCAGCGGCTTAAGCTAGAACCTCCTTTTTCGTTGACTGAAAATCCTGTTTCTTTGAGAATCTCATTGAAGGGGTTCTGGAAAAATAGACTCTTCGATCCTGTGACAGAGCTTGGAGTTCCTTGTGTGCCAACATGAAGGTCGGCGCGGTTTTCGACGCTGGTAGTGGTAGTTGAGCTGTTCGTAACGGAGCTTTCGGCTGAAGAGGTGAAAAAGGAGTGTCCGTCACCTCTAAGTCCCTGGCTGAAGTGTCCACTGCCAGCCGTGTCGCTTGAACCACCGCTGCTATCGGGCCTTGTAACAGTCGAGCAAAGCTGTGAAACCGTAGTGCCTTGCTTGGCCGCTAAAGCCTCGAGCCATCGGAGAGCAACGGGACCAGATATCTGTGATGCCGACCCGTTATCAGAGCTGCTGGAGCTGCCTCCGCTGCTGAAGTGCGAACTAGATGAACCTGTCGGCAGAGTCGTGGTGGTTGAATTCTCGGCGGTGTTCGCTGATCCAGGAGAATTCAGATATGCCCTGCACAGACCGTAAACGCTGCTGCCGCTGGCAAGTTGCTGAGTGGCATAGTTGTTCAATCCGCTTTGCGCATTAGTGGAGCTGGTAGAGGTGCTGCTTTGGACGGTCACGGAGCTTTTTGTCAGCGGCCCTGCAGCTTTTGGTAGGGGCAGCGACGAGGTAGTTGCACCTCCAGAAGAGCCACGTGTTGCAGGGACCGAAATTCCGACTCGGGCCAGACCGCTTGAGACCGTGGTCTGGAAGGTGTTTGGCAGGTCTCCGTGGTATGCCGCAACGGCTGTTCCGGTGAGGGCCGTTGCGGTTACGAGAACCCCGGCGATCTTTGCTGCTAACAAGCTGCTGTGAATCTTGCGCTGATTCGCTTCACGGATGTTCCTGACAGAGTGTAGGCGTTGTGCGTTTTTGAAGTATCCGACGACGTCTCCCTCGTTCTTGAGCTCCTCGCTGGTGGCCGGCATCTTGGCGGCACTCACTAGTTCAGCAAGACGGGCTAGCGCTCCGAAGTGAAGTTGAGGGTCTATATTCCCTGTAATCAGCTGTTCGATCTGTTCTTGCGAAAGTGATTCGTCGCCCATGTCGGAAGTGATATCTCCGTATTCGTCCATTACGTTACAACATTTCTATTAAATTTTTTGACCATGGTGTTCAAGGCGCGGTGCTGGATGACCCGTACAGCTTCTTGGCTCTTGCCCATCAATCTGGCGACCTCCTCTACGCTTAAGTCCGCTACTATGCGCAAGAGCAAGATCTCGGCGTGGTGCGCGGGTAGCGTCTTGGTGAGCATCTCGATTGCCTCCTCTGCGGAGATGTTCGAAATCGCTGGAACAGCTGTCGTGTCGGAGCCGTCACGGTGATGGTCGCCACTGAGCTGGAGGCGCTCCTTTTCGATGGCCAACCTTGCTTTCCCGGTTGTCCGGAAATAGTCCACGACCTTGTTCCTCGCGATTCCGAACATCCAAGCCCGGAAGTCTCGTGAGTTTCCACTGAAGTCCTTCATGCCTTTGGCTATGGCGACCCATGTCTCCGAAGCGACATCTTCGTACTCGAAAGGTATATGGTGTCTCAGGTAACGAAGGAGTTGGGGGTTGAACGATCGAAACAGTTGGACTATCGCAAATTCTTCGCCCCTCTTCGCATCTTGGATAGCCTTCTCTAAGTCAATTTCGATGGTCACCTACTCCTTGAGCAGTTCTGAATTGAGTAACGTCACGCAAACGATAACCGCAATTGTCCGAGTTGGGATCAGTCTCGAAACTACCGCATAAATGCTGAGGGTGCCAGGTGTCCAGTTTTTTTGGGGATGGCGAGCTAGGATTTGGAGCTGGGAGCAGCTACAAATCCTTTAATTTTCAGGATTTCCAGAGGTGGCAGCTGTTCGATTTGGCCAGCTCTTCCTGCGATTTCACCAAAAAGATAAGTTCGACATTAATTTTCATTTAAAAAAAGAAAATTGGTGCTTTACTTTCTCAAGTTTTTGTGACTAATGTCTCTATAAGCTTTATACGTATACGGATTAATTCGACAGATGATTTACAGCGTACTTGGAAGGTGGGCAATTAAATGGGCAATGGAAGCGGGGGGTCCAAGGATCCAATACTGGTAGTAGGCGGCGGAATCGGGGGTTTGGCTGCTGCCTTGAGACTTTCCAGATCTGGTCATGAGGTCGTGGTGCTCGAGAAGGCGGAGCAGTTCGTCGAAATTGGAGCCGGTCTTCAGCTCGCGCCGAACGCTACGCGGGTCCTCAGTTCACTCGGATTGATGGACAAGATCCGCGATGTGGGTGTGTTCCCGAATCGGCTAAGGCTCAAGACCGCGCTTACAGATGAGAACCTTACACACCTTGATCTGGGGAAGGGATTCATCGAGAGATACGGCGCCCCATACGTGGTCATGCACCGTAACGATCTTTTGAGCATACTGTTGCAGGGCTGCACCGAGCAGCCGTCGATCGAGCTTCTTCCGGGCAAGGAAATCAAAGATGTCGTGGACGATCCAGATGGCGTCACAGCGGTGTGCGCAGATGGTGCGACA
>JAJYVK010000083.1 GCA_021792075.1 Actinomycetes bacterium
ATTCTGGATCTGCTTCCACCGGCAGCTCTACCGGGTTGGATGTTTTTGCGCCGTGTGGGAGATCGCGTTCCAGGCTTTCCACCGTTTCGGCGGCGAGTCTGGCAAGTTTGAGCCCTGCTCTCTCCAACGAGTCCTGTGCAATGGATGCGGGGCCTCCGGTATTTGACAGGATGGTGACGTTCGGGCCTCGGGGAGGCGGTTGAGTGGCCAAGGCATGCCCCAACGAGAGCAGATCCTCCAGGCTGTTGACGCGGAGCACTCCTGTATGCGCGAACATCGCGTCAACGGCTTCATCGATGTTTATGGAGGCTATTCGATGGCCGGATTCCATTTGAGGGATGCCGAGTATTCCTTCCACTTCAGTCGAAACAGATTGATTCTGGGTATCTTGGATCCCGTGAAAGATGGACATCGTGGGTGGAACTGTCGCAACCCTCTTTGCCTTCACTGCAACGATCGGCTTTTCCTTGGAGATACGACGGGCTATGCGGACGAACGACCTGGGGTTTCCGAAGCTCTCGAGGTAGAGGAGAATGACATCGGTATTTTCGTCCTGTTCCCAGTAGTGAAGCAGGTCGTTTCCGGAGACATCTGCACGATTTCCAGATGAAACGAAGTTCGCCAAGCCGATTCCCCGGCGTCTCGCCTCCTCGACGATTGCGATCCCGAGAGCTCCTGAGTGAGCGATGAGCGAGGCTCTGCCTGGCAAAAGGCCGTGCGGACCCACGGTGGCGTTGAGCGAAATCCTCGGATCGGTGTTCGCGACACCCATGCAGTTCGGACCCACCAGACGCATGCCATTCTGACGCGCGAAGCGAACGAGCTCCCGTTCCTTTCTGACGCCTTCGGCTCCGGTCTCGGAGAAGCCAGACGAGATGATCAGCAGACCCCCAACCCCTTTATCGGCGGCCTGGGCCACAACGGACTGCACCTCATTGGCCGGCACCACGATAACGGCGAGATCGATCTCGTCCGGTAACTCAGCCAGCGATGGGTACGCCTTTACGCTCGATACGGAGTTGGCATGCTGATTTACCGGATGGACGGTGCCGCTGAAGCTACTCTCGAGGATATTCCTAAAGAGCACATTTCCGATGGATCCGAATGTGGTGCTGGCTCCGACAACTGCTATCGAACGGGGAGAGAGGATTTTTCCTATGGATCTGGCGACGGCTCGGCGCTCCCTGTCGTACATCTTCTGGATCGATTCCGGGGTGGGCTCGATATCGAAAACCACTCGCACAACTCCGTCGCGATACGATCGAGAGTCCTGATATCCAGCATTGTGAAAAACGCTCAACATCTTTTGGTTCTCAGGGAGCGTGTCTGCCATGAACCTGGTGATGCCGGCTTCGCTCGCTCGGGCTGCAAGCATCTCGAGCATGATGGATCCAAGTCCTCTGCCCTGATGGGCATCGCTGACCAAAAAGGCGACCTCAGCTTCTGAACGTCCCGGCAGACGCTCGTATCTTGATACGGCGATTATCTCTTCCCGGAAGATCGCCACGAACGCCATGCGATCCGAGTAGTCGACGTTGACAAATCTTTGCAGCATAGTCTCGCTGAGCGTGCGAATAGGGGAGAAAAAGCGAAAGTAGATAGTCTCTGGCGACAGGGAGGCGTGGAGCTTCTCGATGAGATGGGCGTCGGCGGGAACTATCGGGCGGATCTTGACCGTGCCGCCATCTGAGAGGACCACATCGGTCTCCCAGCGCGCAATCAGTCGTTCAATGTCTTCCCTGGTGTGCGATTCATTGTTAGTGCTCTGTTGGCTCATCATCGATGATGTCACCTATCGCTTCGGATTCTCCATCACCGCCACGCGCCCGCTTGACCATGTCCTGCAATGTGAACGAATTCAGATGCTTTCTCATGTGCTCGCCTACGCTTGCCCAGACAGCTAGGAGCACGCACTGCCCTTCGTGCTCACAGGCCCCGTTCTCGTGGGGCAGGCCAAAGTCTCCAGCCACTATCGGTCCATCGACCGCGGACACTATCTGTGCAAGGGTTATCTCATTTGGCTTTCTGGCCAAAACATACCCGCCACCGACACCCCGCTTTGACCTGACCAGTCCCGCCCCTTTGAGGGCAAGCAAGATCTGCTCCAGGTATGGCTGTGGCAGGCCTGTCCTGTCCGCGACGTCCTTTACCGAGGTTGGTCCAGGGTCATCCGAATGCAAAGCTAGAGACAAGAGGGCTCTGGAGGCATAATCGCCTCTGGTAGAGACTTTCACGTATCCATAGTAGTCAATTTAAGTAGTTGCGAAGTTGTTAAGCCTCCTAATCTGTAATCAGAGCAATCTTGAAGGTATAGAGTCGACGTGTCGACAGGTAAACGGGGTTGAAATTGGAATCTACTGAACAGGAGAGAGCCATTTCGATATCCGAGCTGCCGCCTCTACCCAACTACCGTAATGCTGACGTCTGCAATGTTGTTCCAGCAGCTTTTCTCCATCTCGCAAAGTCTCGAGGTTCGCTGTTTGGCAGGAGCTTTGGGGAGGTCGAAGAGAGGGTTCATACCATCAACCCCGGCTTTACGCCAGATCTAGAATCGTGGTTTCCTAAAGAAGCGAGCAGAGCGTCTCAGCTCGCCTTGGTTGTCCTCGACGGACTCGGTTTTCGCCAATTGGCGAAGTTCTCCAATGATATGCCGAACTTTGCGGCTTTTTCGCAGATCGATATCACCTCCGTAGCTCCCACGACCACGGCAACTGCGTTGACCTCCATAAGCACAGGAGCCACGCCTTCAACACATGGGATGCTCGGCTATCGGATGGGACTTGAGAATGATCAGGTGCTGAACGCGCTTTCGTGGTCGGTGAAGGGGAGTACAGTCGGGAGGGCTCCCGATCCGGAATCCCTCCAGCCTGTCATGCCCTTTTTGAATTTTCACCCCAAGGTAGTCACCAAGGCTCAGTATCAGGAGACTGGCTTTACCAAGGCGCACTTGCGCGGAACCAATATGTTTGATTACAGGCTTCCGTCCTCGATGGTGGACCATGTAGCAGAGCTTCTCCGTCAAGGTGAAGCCTTTGTCTACGCGTATTACGAGGGGATCGACACCGTCGCTCACGAATACGGTTTGAGAGCCTGCTACCTGGAGGAGTTGCGCGAGGTCGACTATCTGTTGGGTAGGCTCATGGACTCTCTGCCCAAGGGAGGGATGTTGCTTGTGACCTCCGACCATGGACAGGTGGAGGTGCCCGACGCCCCAATTGAACTCGATGCGAGGATCATGGAATGTACAAGGATGCTCAGCGGAGAGGGAAGATTTCGATGGCTTCATCTGAAGCCCGGCACCCTTGGAAAGGTTATCGACATTGCCAGAGAACTCTATGGTAGGGATGCCTGGGTTATGAGCAGAGACGAGCTGATTGAAGGCGGCTACTACGGCTCGCACTTTAAGACCAGAATCGAGGAGACTCGTCTCGGTGACGTGGCGCTGATCTCGAAGACCAACGTGGCTTTCCTCGATCCGCTCGACACCGGCCCATATGATCTTGTCTGTAGACACGGGTCACTTACTGAAGAGGAATTGCTGGTTCCACTATTGAGCTATCTAGCCTAGTGGGATCTAGAATCATGGCTAAGCTGTAGCGGTATGTCAAGAAGGAGGATCATGACCGGACCTGTTAATGAATCCGAGAAGGTATTGCTGATTCCAGAGGCCAGCGAACAGCCAAAAGAGGATGACGAGGAGTTTCAGAACCGGGAATCCGTAAACTCTCCTTCAAAGGTTCTCCGTATTGGCTCTATGATCAAGACTCTTCTTGACGAGGTGCGCGGAGTCGAACTGGATGAGGCAAGCCGCAATCGGTTGGCAGAGATATATCAAACCTCCGTCGACGAGCTCAAGGAGGGCCTGTCTCCCGATCTTGGCGCGGAGCTTGAAAAGTTGAGTCTGCCCTTTTCTGACCAGCAGCCACCATCAGAGTCAGAGATTCGCGTTGCCCAGGCGCAGTTGGTCGGGTGGCTTGAGGGCCTGTTCCATGGAATCCAGGCTACCCTGTTCGCTCAACAGACCGCCGCTAGGGCGCAGCTGGAAGATATGCGCAGAAGAGGTTTGCCGTCAGGTGACGAGAGCAGTGCTCACATGCCTGGCACTTACCTGTAACCTTGCTGCCGACGGTATTCAAAAGGAGCAGATTTGAAGGCCTCGCTAGGATGCGATCATGCAGGCTATGAGCTGAAGGAGTTTTTGAAAGAACAGCTTGTCGCCTTGGGCCATGATGTGATCGATCACGGCACCTATTCTACCGAGCCCGTTGACTATCCGGATTTTTGTGCTGCCGCTGCCGAGACTGTCGCATCAGGTCTCGCTGATTTTGGCGTCGTTGTGGGGGGATCCGGTCAAGGAGAGCAGATCGCAGCCAACAAGGTCGACGGCATCCGAGCTGCGTTATGTGTAAACGAGTATTTGGCCCGGCTTGCCAGGGCCCACAATGATGCCAACGTCATCTCTTTTGGGGCGCGAATCTTGGCCAAAGAGTACGCACTTGAGATCCTAAAGGTGTTTCTTTCAACCTCATTCGAAGGCGGCCGACACCTACAACGGCTCGAAAAGATTGCAGGGATAGAGAAAGCCCAGTCTGGAAAGTCTTAGTTGGCACCGAACCGTCATCGCCCGAGTCACCGCAGCCCTTTGACTCCGCTGGCGTCGAGGCTTTTGGTAGTGGGAATTTTTGTGCTTCTGATCGGCGCTATCGCATACGTTTTAGCAAACGGGCGATCGGCCCCTACGGTCAAGAATGCCACGCCTCCCACGATCGTACCAGTGGCATCATCTGATAGCACAACCCTGCCTTCAACCACTACTTTGCCACCGACAACGACGACAACTGACGCGCCTTTGAACACTGGACCGACCTATGCTGTTGGCGTTGCGACTTACACGCTTTCAGAACCCGGAAAGTACCTGTGCGCTCCTCACGGCGCAACCTCCGGATGCATTGTGCGAACCATGCCTCTTTATGTTCTCTATCCTGCTTCCGGTAGTCCTGGGACGGTCGTCAATGGAGCAATGCCCGATCGTAGCGGGGGAAGCTATCCTCTGGTAGTCTTCGGAAACGGCTATCTCGAGAACGTGCTGAGCTACTCGGTGATCTTGGACTACTGGGCATCCAGGGGCTATGTTGTCGCAGCCCCTCAGTTTCCGCTCTCCCAAGTCAACTCAGTGGGCGGCCCGTGGGAGGCGGATATACTCAATCAGCCTGGAGATCTCTCTGCGGCCATCAGTTACATGATCAGCCAGGACTCGTTGTCTTCTTCCACGTTTTACAAGCTGATTGACCCAGGCGAAATTGCTGTTGTCGGCCAAAGCGATGGAGCAGACGATGCCTTGGCGGTAGGATACAACACTTGCTGTAAGGACCCGAGAGTCAAGGCGGTGATCAGTTTGTCCGGTGCCGAACTCAGCTCGTATCCCGGCAAGTACTTCGCGAGTCAAGGACCACCTCTGCTGATTGTTCAGGGAACCGACGACACGATAAATGTTCCGTCGGATTCGCAAACCGCGTTTGATGCTGCGGGACCTCCGAAGTACTATCTCAGTCTGATCGGTGCCGATCATTTGGACGGCTACCAGGAGGTGGATGAGTATTCTCAGGCGGTACAACAGGTGACCGTCTCGTTCCTCGATTACTACCTCAAGGGACAGGCAGGCGCACTTGATGAGATGAATAAAGCCGGGAATGTCGCTGGAACTGACAGCTTGAGCTGATGGGAGGAGCCAGCCGTGCGCGACTGGGCCATCATGTATTTTGGTGAAAAAGGGAGCGGGCCGCGCCTCGGAGTCAAGGACTTGATTGACATAGAGGGAGCCAAGACGTCGGCCGGCTCGCGACTGGTGCTTTCGACTGCACAGGTTGCCAAAAAGGATGCTTTGCTTCTTGAGGGTGCGAGGCGGCAGGGAGCGCAGATAGTTGCCAAGACCAACCTCAACGAGCTCGCCTTCGGGTCAACTGGTATCAATCCGTGGTTTGGCACCCCGCTCAATCCACTGAATCCAGAGCTGGTTCCAGGCGGCTCGAGTTCGGGTTCCGCCGTGGGGGTAGCAACCGATGAGCTGGACTTGAGCTTTGGTTCCGATACCGGGGGTTCGATTAGGATTCCCAGCGCCTGTTGCGGAGTGTTCGGACTGAAGACCACCCAGGGGCGGGTGCCTCTGGATGGTGTTTGGCCGCTTTCACAATCACTCGATACCGTCGGGCCAATGGCGGCTGACTCCAAGAGGCTCGAGGAGGCTATGGCGCTTCTTGAACCTGGTTTTTCGGCCCGGAAGCCCGATCGCCCCGGAATTGCGTTGATTGAGGGGTCTGGAGATTCCGAGATACTGACCGCCATACTTGGAGTACTGGGCCTGACCGAGTTCGAAATCGACTCGGTCGCGGATCCTGGTTTGGTGCAAGCTAGGGAAGCGGGAATTCGCATCATGTTCAAGGAGGCGCTCGAGAATAACCGCGCGCTCCTAATCGAGGCACACCGCTTGGATCCTGCGATCGTGGAAAGGTTCGCGCAGGCACGGAGCTTCACAGAAAGTGACCTTGCCTGGGCGGTTGGTGTGAGGTCAGAGTTTCGGTCAAGGCTCGATGAGCTTCTCAGCAGCTCTCGCTTCCTCGCCCTCCCCACGTTGAAGGTTGCAGTGCCGTCGCTTGGCGCGGGGCGGTTCGCGCCTCTGAATGCGAACACAATGCCGTTCAATTTGGCAGGTCTACCAGCCATCGCGATTCCGGTGGCGCTTAGTGTAAATCTGAAGCGATACTTGAACCTTGGTGATGGCTTTGCTCCAATGGGTCTCCGCGCCGGTGGTGCGCAACCGATGCCTCTCTCGATCCAAATTGTTGGGAGGGAAGACAGCGAAGACGA
>JAJYVK010000084.1 GCA_021792075.1 Actinomycetes bacterium
AATGAGAAGAACGGCCGCTCTTCGCCGTCTAGCTGCAGAGACAAGCCTCAGCGTTGATGATCTCATAACCCCGATCTTTGTCCGCGAAGGGATTGATTCGCCTGTTGAGATTCCGTCATTGCCCGGCGTCCTGCAGCATACGGTCGGCTCTGCCAAAAAGTTCTGCAAACAGCTCGTCGATCTTGGAATACCTGGGGTAATCATCTTCGGCGTTCCAGAGAGAAAGGATGAAACCGGCTCAGCCGCGTGGGATCGAGACGGGATCGCACAGGTAGCTATCGCCGAAATCAAATCGACAGTCGGAGACGAGCTTGTCGTGATGGCGGATCTCTGTCTTGACGAATATACCTCGAGTGGCCACTGTGGCGTCCTCGGCTCAAACGGTGACGTCGACAACGATCAGACCTTGGGGCTGTACGGTAAGGTGGCAGTCGCCCAAGCCTCCGCTGGAGTGGATTTCGTGGGGCCGTCGGGAATGATGGACGGCCAGGTAGGCCTGATCAGGAGTGCTCTTGACGGTGCGGGATTCACAGATGTGGGGATCATGGCCTACTCTGCGAAGTATGCCTCTGCTCTATACGGTCCGTTTCGGGACGCGGTGGATGTCACCATTGCTAACGGAGGAGATCGCATGACCTACCAGCAGGACTTTCGCAATTCGAAGGAGTCGCTTTCGGAGATATTGGCAGATATAGAGCAGGGCGCCGACATAGTGATGGTTAAGCCGGCAATGACCTATCTCGACATCGTGTCAATTGCAAGTCGGACGGTAACGGTTCCGGTTGCCGCCTATCACGTCTCCGGCGAGTATGCAATGATAAAGGCGGCAAGTGCCAATGGATGGATAGATGGAGACGCAATAGCGTTGGAACAGCTCATGGCGATCAAGCGGGCAGGCGCATCGATGATCCTGACGTATTTTGCACCGCTTATTTCAGAGTTGTTGGCCTAGCTGCATTTCGCCGGACCGGGCTCGCAACCAGACGATCTAGAAAAGGATGAGGGAGCCATATGTCTGCTCAGAGGAGATCACGCCACACCAACAAGGACCTTTTCGACCGAGCCTGTCGGGTAATTCCTGGAGGAGTCAACTCACCCGTGCGGGCCTTCAAATCGGTAGGAGGGACACCTTTCTTCGTCGCAAAAGGCAAAGGGGCCTACCTTTACGACGAAGAAGGCAAGAGTTACCTTGATTACATTCAGTCCTACGGCGCTGTGATTCTCGGGCATGCTGACAGTCGCATAACCACCTCCATCAATCACGCAGCAATCTATGGCTCAACTTTTGGAGCTCCTACGCTCAGCGAGGTGTTACTTGCGGAACTCATAGTAGAGCGTGTCGGGGGCTGTGACATGGTGAGACTGACCTCGTCAGGGACAGAGGCGGCGATGAGCGCAATCCGATTGGCGAGGGGCTACACCAAGCGCGACAAGATATTGAAGTTCGATGGCTGTTACCATGGCCACTCCGACGCCCTTCTGGTTGGAGGCGGTTCCGGGGTGGCTTCACTGGGAATTCCAGACTCGGCCGGAATTCCCCAGGGAGCCGTGGCCGACACCGTAGTCGCTCCGTATAACGAGGTTCCACCTTTGGACGAGAGCTACGCTGCAGTAATAGTGGAGCCGGTTGCGGCGAACATGGGTCTAGTGCCGCCGCGGCCCGGGTTTCTCGAGGGGCTTGCAAGCGAGTGCAGTAAACACGGGATAATTCTGATCTTCGACGAGGTGATCACTGGATTCCGGCTGGGCACAGGCGGAGCCTCGGACATCTTAGGAGTGACCCCCGATCTGTGGTGTTTCGGGAAAGTAATAGGCGGAGGCATGCCAATTGGAGCCTTTGGGGGCAAGAGGGAGATCATGGAGCTGATGGCTCCGATAGGTCCCGTTTACCAGGCCGGAACATTGTCGGGCAACCCGATAGCCATGGCAGCGGGAATCACCGTGCTCAGTTTATTGGACGCTGGGAGCTACCAGCTGCTCGCAAGCAGAGCTGAACGGCTGTCACGTGGCCTGGAGGAAGCTTTTTCTGCAGCGGGAATTGAGGCTCAAGTGCAGAGGTTTTCTTCACTAGTCGGAGTTTTTTTTGGCCCAGAAAGCGTGACGAATTACGCCGAGGCGAAAAGGTCGGTTTCTCTCGGTCTGTATCCCCAGTTCTTTACGGAGATGCTGGACCTCGGGGTCGCCCTGGCTCCGGGTCCCTATGAGGTCATCTTTCCTGGACTCAGCCATAGCGAGAAGGAAATCGACCGCACCGTTGAATTTGCCCGGGAAGCGGCAAGGCGCTTGGCGCGCTAACCAGCGGGACCGATCAGCCCTTCAGCTGAGAAAAATCATCTTGTTTTCATGGCGATATGTGCAGTAATTGACATTTTGCTAAGGTCTATGTTGCCTAGTTTTTTCCGGTCTTTACAGAGATTTAACAGAAAAAAACCGTGAAAGCCCCTTTTCGTTTGGCGCCAGCGGGTGTTTCAATGCTAAGAAAAGTAGTGAAAAATTTGTTGGGTTTCGGATCTAGCGCTTCACGGGGTCATACTAAGGTGATCGGGGCGATGGTCTCGGTTCTTCTACTCTAGGCGAGAGGATGTGAGGTTTTGATACAGTACCTGCCGATCTTGCTGCTCATCGTATTGGCAACACTGTTTGCGGTTGTCTCGATCATTGCTTCCGCAATCATGGCTCCGCGTATGCCAAACCCTGCGAAGAGCGCACCATATGAGTGCGGGATCATACCCAGCCACGAGCCACCGGAACGCTTCCCCGTTCGGTTTTTCCTCGTTGCCATGATCTTCGTGGTTTTTGACATTGAAATCATCTTCATATACCCCTATGCGGTGATATCTCACTCACTTGGTACCTTTGGGGTTGTCGAAATGCTGGTATTCGGAGCAACGATGTTCGTGGCTTTTCTATATCTCGTATCGAACGGCGCTCTCAATTGGGGTCGCATTAGAACAAGGGAAGACACCTACGCATCCAGGACTTCTTCATCGACGATACGAAGGGTCGGTTCAAACGAGCAGACAGCAGCATGAACCTGAAATCTCTACACGGGGCGTGTCAATAAATGGGATTAGAAGACTTACACCACAATTTCTTTACGGGAAACATTGAAAATCTGGTCAAGTGGGCAAGGCGAAATTCGGTCTGGCCTGCGACATTTGGCCTTGCCTGTTGTGCAATCGAGATGATGGCGACTGCCGCCGCCGACTTCGATATCAGCCGCTTCGGTATGGAGGTGTTCAGAGCCTCCCCACGACAAGCTGATCTCATGATCGTGGCTGGACGCGTATCGCAGAAGATGGCTCCTGTTCTCAGGCAGGTCTATGACCAGATGCCAGACCCCAAATGGGTCATCTCGATGGGAGTCTGCGCGTCAACGGGTGGAATCTTCAACAACTACGCCATAGTTCAGGGCGTGGACGAGGTAGTGCCGGTCGATGTTTATGCCCCTGGGTGCCCTCCTGGCCCGGAGACTTTACTTCACGCGATCCTGACACTCCACGAGAAGATTAGAACCGGTGACATCACTAAAAGGCGGGAAAAGACCAAGGCCGGGGCACAGATCCAGCTTGGCGAAGAGCCGACCAGGTCCAACCCTCTGCACATCCGAGGAGCTGCGAAAAAGAAGGTTTTGGGAGTATGAGCATGTCCGAAGTTCTCCACGTTGAGCGCTCGAACTACCTAGCCACGGTTACAGATCTCAAGAATCAAGGTTACGAGATGTGTGTCGATGTTGTTGGCGTTGACTACCTTTCGAACATGGATCGGCCGCTTCCAGAGGATGTGGTCCCCGAGCGCTTTGAAGTCGTTGCCAATCTCCTTTCTCTCTCCAAGAGGTCGCGCGTGCGAATACGAGTCCAGGTGCCTGAGGATGACCCCACTATTGAGACTCTTTTCTTCCTGTATCCGGGGACAGAGGCCATGGAACGCGAGGTCTATGACCTGATGGGCATCACCTTTATTAATCATCCCGATCTGACGAGGATTCTTATGCCTGAAGGTTGGGAGGGACATCCGTTGAGAAAGGACTATTCAATGGGTTCGGTGCCCGTCCAGTTCAAATCGGTGAATGGGGCCGGCTGATGGGTAAAGATATGAATGACAGCGCTTTCGAGGAACAGGTTCCCGAAAGTCTTGCTCTAGTCTCCGAGACCAGCGAAGGACCGCAGGAACTCCTGGAAGAGGAAAATACCCCTCGCTACGAACTGGCTGCCGAGTTCGGTTCAACCCTGCGGCTGCCCGAGGGCATAGACGTGAATCCCGGTGACATCGACATAGAGTTTGCCGACGAGAAGATGATAATAAACATGGGGCCTCAGCACCCGTCAACTCACGGTGTCCTGCGCCTCATGATGGAGTTGGATGGAGAGGTCATCCTGCGCACAAAGCCTGTTGTCGGCTACCTCCATACAGGGATGGAGAAGACGGGCGAGGGCTTGACCTACCTCCAAGGTCCAACCAACGTTACCCGGATGGATTATCTGGCCCCTCTAAGCAACGAGCTTGTCTTTTCATTGGCCACAGAGAAGCTTCTTGGCTTGGAGATGCCCGAGAGGGTGACGTGGATTCGAATGTTGATGGTCGAGCTGAACAGGTGCGCTTCTCATCTCATGTGGATGGCGACCAACGGCATGGACCTCGGTTCGAGTTCGATGATGATCTACGGCTTTCGAGAGCGTGAGATGATTCTTTCGTTCTTCGAGAAGGTCACCGGCCTGCGAATGAACCACAACTATATCCGACCTGGTGGAGTAGCTGCTGATCTTCCTGATGGATGGGAAGACGATGTCCTCTCGATCATCGAGACCATTCCCGGCCGCCTTGACGAGTACGACGAGCTTCTCACCGGTCAGCCTATCTTCAGGGAGAGGGTTGACAACGTCGGAATCATCACTGCTGAGCAGGCGATTGCCCTTTCCGCCACCGGTCCGATCCTCAGATCCACAGGCGTCGCATGGGATTTGAGAAGAGATATGCCTTACCTAAATTATGATCAGGTAGAGTTCGATGTGATCGTCGGTTCGATCGGAGACTGCTTCGACCGCTACTCCGTCAGGTTGAACGAGATTCGCGAGTCTCTTCGGATCATTGCCCAGATAGTTGACAAGATGCCCTCGGGCGACTACAAGATTCAGGATAAGAAGATCACGCCTCCACCGAGGATTCGAATCGACGAATCGATGGAAGCTCTGATACACCATTTCAAGATCTATACGGAAGGTTTCAAGGTTCCGGAGGGCGAGGTCTATGTGGCCATCGAATCTCCGCGCGGCGAGATCGGCTGTTACATGGTGTCAGATGGCTCTGCAAAGCCGTACAGGATGCACATTCGCGGGCCATCGTTCGTGAATCTGCAGACGCTTCCAACCATGCTTCGCGGCGGAATCATAGCCGATGCGATAGCTGCAATTTCCTCAGTTGATCCGGTTATGGGAGAGGTTGATCGCTAAATATGTCCTTTTTTACTCCAGAGAATTTGGAAAAAGCTCAGGTTCTTGTCGGACTCTACCCCGATAAGCGCTCGGCCCTTATACCTCTGTGCCATCTAGCTCAAGGTCAGCACGGTTACCTGTCAAAAGAGGCGATGGAGGAGATCGGAGATCTTCTAGGCATCCAGCCTGCTGAGGTAATGGGTACCGCTTCGTTCTATGACATGCTCCATACGGAGGAGGTCGGCAAGTACGTCGTAGGCGTGTGCACCAATGTCGCCTGCCTACTGGGTGGAGGCCAGGAGCTGTTGGACCATGCCAGCGACGCTCTCGGCGTTTCGCCGGGCGGCACCACAGAGGATGGAATGTTCACGCTGGAAGAGGTCGAGTGTGTAGCGCACTGCGACAAGGCTCCTTGCGCGCAGGTCAACTATCGTTACTTCGGTCCACTGTCGAACGGCGACTTCGACAAGCTGGTCGATGATCTGGCTAATGACAGGCTCGCTGATTCGGTGCCTCCGCACGGCGTACTATCGCGGGTCTTCAGGGATGCTCCGCCAATGGTTCCGCTCGAGATCATACACCAGGAGCGGCGGGAAATGGACGAGGCGAAGAAAGCCAGGCTGGCTGCCCAGAATCCGGATGCAGGGGGCAAGCAATGAGCACGAAGATCGTAACGGCCAGGGTCGGGCTCCCGAACTCGTACTCGCTTTCCAGCTACTTGGAGCACGGCGGCTACCAATCGCTCAAGAAGGCTCTGCTTGAGATGACCCCTGAGGAGGTGCATGCAGAGGTCACCGCCTCGGGGATGCTCGGGCGTGGCGGTGCCGGTTTCGAGGCCGGTCGCAAGTGGTCGATGCTCAAGCAGGATCTCGTCAGGTATCTCGTCGTCAATGGCGACGAGTCCGAGCCCTCCACGTTCAAGGATCACCTTTTAGTGGAGAACGATCCACATCAGCTGGTGGAAGGCACTTTGATTACCGCTTACGCCATCGGGGCGACCAGGGCATTCATCTATCTGCGCGGGGAGTTCGCGCTCGGCCTGGAGAGGGTTCAGGCCGCCATCAACGAAGCCTACGCCTATGGCGCCATTGGACGGAACATCTTCGGTTCCGGCTTCTCCGTTGACCTGGTGCTTCAGCCGGGTGCCGGAGCATATATCTGTGGCGAGGAAACGGCGCTGATTGAGTCCTTGGAGGGTAAGCGCGGCTATCCACGGATCAAGCCCCCATACTTTCCGGCGGTCATCGGACTTTATGGCGCGCCAACGATTGTCAACAACGTCGAGACCATGTCGAACA
>JAJYVK010000085.1 GCA_021792075.1 Actinomycetes bacterium
CCATTATGCATGTTCGTCTCGCCAATACTGGTTGTTGTCACGGTCATTGGAGATAGTCTTTCTCCGCCCTCTTAGCTCATTGATTTGTAAGTGTAAAGTGTCTCACTAGAGGTTGGCACAGAGGGTGGTGAGCGGACCAGTTCCGGCCAGATAAGCTCCTAATTTGAACAGACCGACGCCGAGACTCTCGTCTTCGCCACCATTCCTCTGCCAGAGACGGCTATTCAACCGCCAGCCTTGCCCAATAAGAAAGACGTCACTAGAACCAGGAAGACAAACACTGTTATGGGCACAAAGTACCTGTCCTTTTCAAAGGCAAAAATGACAGCAGATACCAACACCCTCAATATCGGAGTCGCCAACAGAATGATCAGACCAAAAACAATTATCGCATCGCCTTGAAAATGGGCCAAACCGCTCAAGACGGCAGAGAGGCTGTGCGGGTAGTTTGAACTGCTGGTCAGCAGCGCTTTGTTCGCAGCATTCGAATGTAGATATACGCCGGGCTTTCTCGCAAAGGAAACGACGATGCCGATCACAACAATTGAAAGTGAGAGAAGTACTCCAATCCGCAGCACTCCTGATATCAAGGATTCGGCACGACGGATCTTTTCCAGCTGCTTCTTCAGTGAGATGGACCTGGCGTCGTCCCTGCTCAGGCCGGAGGTGCCCACGACCTCGTTTTCTGACACTTACGCCACCCCCTTGTAAAGCATCTCCGCAGAAATTATCAACAGAACAACTATGAAAAGCGTTCTTATGACAGCACTCTTGAGCCGCGGCAACAATCTCGATCCCCCAACCGCGCCAACGAGCACACCTGCGGCGACTGGAGCAGCCACGAACGGGTCGATTTCACCTCTAGCAAAGTACACACCCGCAGAGGCAGCCGCCGTCACACCAATCATGAAGTTGGAGGTTGCAGTAGACACCTTCATCGGAAGACGCATGGCCAGGTCCATTGCTGGGACCTTCAGCGCACCTGAACCGATTCCCAAAAGCCCCGACACCATTCCGGCTATATACATGAGAAAAAGACCGAATTTCGTATGGGTGACTTTGTAACGGATCTCTCTTTTCTCGGCCTCATCGTAATATGCATCATGCAGCTGAAGACGATCGGCCAACCCGTCTTTCGGCACCGGTCTGTCGATCTTCTGGAAATGTCCTCTGAACATCTGTACCGAAGAGTAGGCCAGGATCACTCCAAAGACAACGTACAGTACCCTTCGCGAGACAAGGCCGGCAACATAGGCACCGGTTATGGCACCCGTGGTCGTAGCCATTTCAAGGAACATTCCAACCCTCATGTTCGTCAGATGCTCCTTGACATACGCTGCAGCGGCGCCGGAAGAAGTCGCAATGACCGAAATGATTGATGCGCCAATAGCTAAACGGATGTCAACATGGAACACAAGCGTCAGAACTGGAACGACGATGATTCCTCCACCGATTCCCAACAACGACCCAGCCAAACCCGCGACTACACAAATGAAGAACAACTCAACCACAAAGGAGGCCATATTCACAAAGATAAGTCTAGCACTTGTCCGTACAAGTTCGCCATTTTAGAGAATATTGAAAGCTTCCTCGCCCAAAGCCAGTCAGGCGCGGTCTGAAATACTCAACCCCACAACGAAAGCTGCTGAGAAACGGGGTTCGGATTCGATGTCTGCCAAGGAAGACCAGCCATGTACGACCACGACTTCCGGTGGATCAAGCTCGGACCTACTGCGTGGAGAGCACCCACATGAGCTAGGGATGGATACCCCTTGTTCCTCTCGAACGCATACCAAGGAAAATTCAGGGACTCATCCTCCATGAGCGAATCGCGCGCCACTTTAGCAATTATCGATGCACTCGCAATCGCAAAACTCTTCGAATCTCCCTTGACCAACGTCATGGAATTGCTGTATCGAGAGAAATTCACTGAGCCGTCTAAGAGCAGCAACGAGCGGTCAAGAAATCTGCGAACTGGCATCAGTGCCCTTTCGAGACCCAGTGCTAGGGCGCTCGTCATTCCCATTTCGTCGATCTCCGACGGCTCGACCATTCCTACCCCATAACCTTCTGCAAGCTTTTTGATGGGTCCATCCAGGGATGCCCTGAGTTTCGCGGAAAGCCTCTTAGAGTCGTCCACGCGGAGATAATCGAGCCGCTCCGAACCCTTGCCATCTTCGTCCTCTACGGTTCCGTCGATCCTGGGCATGAGTTTCAGCAAGAGCTTCAAGTCGTAGACAACCGCACCAACCCCTAAAGGTCCGGCCCATGACCCCCGTCCAACCTCATCCACTCCAATCACGAAACGATAATCTGTCGAATCCAACTGTCGTTCAACGTGGAGCTGGGCGGCGAGTGAGATCGATAATGGGCGCATGGCAACCCAATGATAAGCCAACAAACGCCCACTTGTTGGGAAAAGTTCCACCGGAGACTTCAATCGGTCGGGTTCACTACCCACAGCTGCACCGAACCCAGATCCTTCAGATACCGTGGACGGAGCGGCACAAGTCGATGCTTGCTCTTGCCGGACAGCGCCTGCTGGATCCCGTCGGATACGAGAATCGAGCCGGGATTTGCGATATTTACTATCCGCGAGGCAAGGTTCACTACTGGACCGTAATAGTCACCCTCCCTAGCCAGCACCGATCCATATGCTATGCCAGCCCTCACCTCCGAAAGCAGCTTTTCTTTTGCATACTCCTCTTTGAGTTCGAGACCGATCTCAACTGCCGCTTCCGGGGAGCCTACCACGTACATTACCTCGTCACCGATCATCTTGACCACTCGTCCATCCCGCCTTGTCACGGCATCTGACGACAGCTCCTCGAACCGGGAGACCACTGCGCCAAGCTCCTGGGTTGTCAGCTGTTGGGAAAGAATCGTAAAACCTACCAAGTCCACAAATCCCACGGCCAAGATCCGCTCTGACACATCGCGAGCACCACTGTCAAGCGCAACCATCGCATGCCGACCCGCATCGTGAAGATGACGAATCCATGCATATACCAGTAGTTCCGGAACGGCTGGGAGGATCGACGCGGAGTACTGGGTAAAGCGGTCGGCCAGGTCCACCGTGGTGAAATCGTTTGACCCTAGACCCACGCCCTTCAAGCTGTTGGAGGCCACAATCTCCGCAGCAGCAATCCTCGCCATCGACGATCCGATGACGCGAGCGAGCTGTATTGCAACATCCACGTCAGTGGCACGAGTTCGCATGAGGCCTTTAAGAGAAGTGACTGCTTCCACATCAATCGAACTGAAGATCCTGTCTTCGTCGGTAACATCTTGAAAACCCAAAGCGCGCCAGAGCCGCCTGACAGTCGTCGGGTCAACTCCAGTCTCCGCAGAGAGCTCCGCGATCGTCAACCGCTTCCGTGGCGGACCAAGCATCTGGTCGACCGCGAGAAGGTGAAGGGTGCCTTCCTGAAGAGCGCTGAATATCTCCTCGTCGGAGATGTCACGTTCCCTGAGCATCTCCAATAGACGGATGGGCAAAGATGCTAACAGAGCCTCAGCGATCTGCTCTTGATCCAACTCCATCCTCCACTCGCAATTGATTGATCAAATGCTGAAACATTCTTTCATGCCTACACTAAAGATAATGAGCATAAACGGGATTGACCTTCAAAAATTGTCGGCCTCGCACGTAATACTGATTCCAATCCGGTCATTCTCCGATGCCAAATCGCGCCTTTCGGCGATTCTCGACGCCAGCAAACGGACCAATCTGATGCTCGACTGCGCACGAAAAGTGATTGCCGCTTGCGGAGACCTGCCAAAGCTTGTGTTGACCTCAGACCCATTTGTTCAGAGCTTCGCACAAAACCACGGTTGTCACTTGATAGAAGACAAGGGAGGTGGCCTTAATCCAGCGATCCAACACGCCTACAACCTGTTAGTGGCATATGGCATTGAACACGTGACGATTGCGCATGCCGATCTTCCTCTGGCGCAAGATCTCACCAAACTCAGGGTGAAAGACCAATCAACGATAGTACCCGACCGAAGACGTGACGGAACGAATGTAATTTCGCTGCCGGCCACATGTGATTTTCACTTCCTCTATGGACCAAATTCATTTGAACGGCACCTTCAAGAGGCCAAGCGGCTAGGACTAGAAATCAACCTTGTCGAGGACCCCACGCTGACCATAGACATAGATACCCCAGACGATCTAATGGAGCTTTTGAACAATCACAAATCCATTCTCCAGCACCTAGAGAGCTGATAGGTTCCCTTCTTTTCCCGATAGCATCTAGAAAGGCAGCTCGCGTCACACGGGTCTGGTTTACCCTTTGTACAGGTCCAACTACTGCCGGTCGACACGTTTAGGAGACAGATATGACAACTTACCTAAGTGGCGAAACCGCTTCGCCAAGCCAGAATCTCGACGTGCCATCCAGAGCACTCGCAATCGGTGCTCATCCAGACGATATCGAATTTGGCTGCGGTGGAACACTTGCCAAGTGGGCCGCGAAGGGCTGTGAGATTTTTCACCTGGTCTGCACAGACGGCTCGAAAGGAACATGGGATCCCGATGTCGACGGAGCCGCACTTGCACGACGGCGTCAGAGGGAGCAGACAGATGCTGCTCGCATACTCGGTGGTTCAGCCCCGGTGACCTTCCTCGGATGGACCGACGGGGAGCTCGAATCCGGAATGGTGCAACGAGGTCAGATCGTGGAGGCAATAAGACGGCTCAAACCCGATATCATCCTGGCCCACGACCCCTGGAAAAGATATAGGCTCCACCCAGACCATAGGCACGCTGGATTCCTAGCGACCGACGGAGTTGTAGCGGCGCGAGACCCTCTTTTTTTTCCTGAGTTGGGTGCCCCTCACCGGCCTTCAAAGATGCTGCTATGGGAAGCCGATCAGCCCGATCACGAAGAGAACCTCGACGAGGAGCTTTTCCAAAGAAAGCTTCTGGCACTCAAAGCCCACTCCAGCCAGTACGAGTCGACCATGGGAGTGAATCGCCTTGACGACGAATCTCAACTGGTTGCATTTGAAAACCGAATAAGGACACGACTTAGCGAGAACTCGCTGAGCCACAATGGACAGCTGTCCGAGGTGTTCAAACTCATCGACAAAATCTGAACTTCAGGCTCAGTTGACCTTTCGCTCGAACCGCTCCCAATACGGTTCCCTAAGCTTGAACTTCTGAAGCTTTCCAGTGGCCGTCCGTGCCAGTTCTTCCCTGAACTCGATCGAAGTGGGACATTTATACCCCGCTAGCTTGGCCTTGCAGAATGAACGCAGCTCCTCTTCGGTAGCCTCAGACTGTGGGCGAAGAACGACGAGCGCCTTAACGGTCTCGCCCCATTTCTCATCCGGCACGCCAATGACGGCAGCTTCGGCTACCGCCGGATGCTGGTAAAGAACGTCTTCAACCTCGACCGATGAGACATTTTCTCCGCCAGAGATGATTACATCTTTTTTTCGGTCGGAGATCACGAGGTACGGCCCTTCCATGTGCCCTCCGTCTCCGGTATGAAACCATCCGTTGGCCAGTGCTTCATCAGTTGCGGCCTGGTTTTCCCAGTACCCGGCAAAGATGTGATTACCCTTGGCGAGAACCTCCCCGGTCGAGTCGCAGCATATTTGAATTCCGACAGCAGGAACTCCCGCCCAGCTGAGCCGTCGTGACTTCTCCACCCTGTCCAGATGCTCCCATTCCTTTATCGCTCTGTTGATGGTCAAAAGCGGGGAGGTCTCGGTTAATCCATATATTTGAATGAACTCCCATCCAAGCTCGTCTTCGATTCGCTCTATCGTTCTTGACGGCGGAGGCGCGCCGGCCGCCACAACCCTTACTAGGTCTCTACCTGGAATTTCTCGCCCTTCCTCACTCCTTTTCGAAGCCGCGTCCAAGACGGAAGCCCAAACAGCTGGGGCACCGCATAAAAGCGTCACACCCTCGCGTTCGATCTTCTGAAGGATATCCTCACCGTCAATCTTTCTCTGGATAACGTGGGTTCCCCCCATCGACGTGACCGCGTACGGCATGCCCCACCCATTGCAATGGAACATTGGAAGTGTATGCAGGAGCACATCTCGATCGTTGACGCCAGTGTGCCAGCCAAACACTACCGCATTCATCCAGGCGTTCCGATGCGTCATGCGGACCCCCTTTGGTCGAGCGGTCGTTCCGGAGGTGTAATTGATCGAGCAGGTTTCATCCTCATTCGCCTGCCACTCCCGAGGTCCCTTGACGGAGTTCGGGAGTGGGGAAAACAGCTCCTTGTCGTGAACATTGTCCAAAATGAATCGATACTTGACGCTGATTCTCTTGGTGATCGATTCGTACTCAGGATCCACCATCAGCACGCTGGCGCCGGAGTGGCCAACAATGTAAGCAAGTTCGTTTTCATTGAGCCGATAGTTGATTGGTACCAGAATTCGTCCGTAGCCGCTAACCCCGTAGTACGACGCAAGAAACTTCCCTGAGTTGGGTGAGATAAGGGCAACTCTTTCGCCTTGGCCGACCCCCATGTCGTCAAATGCCTTAGCCATGCCCCTGGCCCGCATGTTAAGTTCGGCATATGTAATACGGCCTAGGCTCCCCGGCGCGCTCGCATCATCGACCAAAGCCAGCCGGTCTGGAAATACCTCGGCTGCCCGATCGAGAAAACTCCCCACATTCATTTCCACCTTCATCAGAACCCCCCTTTGAGAATTGGCACCGGAACATTGATATCTCCGTATTTAGATA
>JAJYVK010000086.1 GCA_021792075.1 Actinomycetes bacterium
TCCGTGGAACTCCCCGCAATGTTGAATAGCTTGTTGGAGCCGTGCCTCCCAGTAAAACTTAAATCTTGTGCCAATGACGCTCCTATTCAAGGACGGTGCAGGCTTTAGCGAGCATCTCGCACATAGACTCTTGAAATTGCCGTCGCATCGAATGGCGCCTGCATCGCAGCAACGTGCAAGAGTGTTACTTGAGAAACGATTGGATGCGCGGAGCAGGTCCCAAGGCAATGGAGATAGACGTTCCCTGGGACCTCAGCAGTTCCTAAGTCAAATCCTTTTATTCCCTGGTGTGTCGGTGGCTGCGCACTCGACAATAGTGGAGCGGATCGGCTTTGGCTGCTTCGCAACTAGCTTTCGGCTAACTCAGTTCAAGAAGGAGCTGAACCACGGCGTCGAGGGTCGGTGCTTCTACGTCTGCGGCAGAAAAGAATGCCGGGAAGCTGCGGCGGCCCCGGTTGACCCAACCTGCGACCATTCCTGCCTGCTTTGCACCATGGGTATCCCACGGGTGGACGGCGACCATGGCAATTGAGGAGGCGGGATGCCCCGCCTTTTGGGCAGCATACTGGTATGGCTCGGGCCGCGGTTTCCAATGGGCCACCTCGTCGACGGAGAGGACTTGAGGGACCAGGTGGGTGAGGCCCGCCTTTTCGATGAGACCTTTAGTTACGTTGGCATTGCCGTTCGAAAGGGCGATAGCAGGTATACCGGCTTTTTGCAGCAACTCGAAGGCAGGCCTGACGTCAGGGTGGGCGGGAAGCTTCGCGAATGTCTCCAACAGTTTGGAGACTGCTCCAGTGGGGGTGCTCTGACCAAGTGCGGAAAATATCTCGTCCAATGCTGAGCCGGCGATCATCCCGAAGGGAGCGGAGTTGCCAGATGCTGATAGAGCGAAGCCGTCTCTAAGGACTACGGCGAACCACCACGGCAGGGCAGTCTCTGGCAGTCCGAACTGGCGAAATGTATCTCGCAACATTCCAATATCAAATAGGGTCTCGTTGACGTCGAAAGCCACTGCCTTTGGTCTGCGCGGACGAATGCTCATACGACTTGAGGAGATTCGCGGACTGATCGCTTTAGCTCGGCAAAGCCGGGGAAGAGGGCCAGATGCTCTATTGCCTCCCATAGTGCCAGCGCGTCTTCTCCGCGGGGTATCCGGCTAATGACAGGTCCGAAAAAGGAGGGACCGGCAGGTGGAGCGAAGGTGATCACTGGAGTACCTATGTCCCGACCGGCCCGGTCGAGAGCGAGCCTCGTCTCTTCTTCGATGATGCGGTCCCTACTCGGATCCGTCATCTGTTCGATCAGACCGCTTCGATATCCGGCGGAACTCAGGAAATCGGCAACTTTGTCTGGATCTATGAACTCTTCGCGCCTCTTTTCGACGTGGATCGAGGTGCCTACGTCGGTATAAAAACGCCCCACGGCATCGTTTCCAGCCTCGTCCCGCACGGCGCCCGCGATTCTGAGCAGGTTGAGCCCCAATGTGTGAATTTCATTGTGACCGGGAGGGAACTCATTCTCGTAATCGCGCGTGGAATTGACCATACTAAGTGAGATGAACCTCCAGTTCACTTCAAGACTGCGAAGCGTGGCTACCTCGTTCACCCACCGAGAGGTGATCCAGGCCCATGGACAGACGGGATCAAAAAAGAAATCGATGTCAGACATCATTGTTCCTATCTCTGGACTGCTTGCCGTTTCTAAAAACAATACTCTTGGTATTTTCCCTATGTCAGCGGCTTAGGGCATTGGCAGCAATCTTGGAAAGGTTTCCTTGGTCTCCTTTTATTGCCGATGCCGGAATCGGGTGATTCGGAGTTGGCAGGTGGTATCTTCTAGAGGAGGTCTTGAGCTGTGTCAGGCCTTTTTCTCTTTTCTAAGGGGATTCATGTGATAAAGGCAATAGACGTTCACGTGCACGCACACGACGAGGAGGCGATAAAGGCCAAGGGCGCCCGCAACGCCCAAATGGCGAAGTATTTCCGTAAAGAGACCCCTCCCGTCTCACTTGACGAGCTTGCCGATCGCTACCGGGAGAAGGAGATGATGGCGGTGATCGTGAATTCAACGGATGTGACCTCGTCCGGAATTCCCCCGGTTCCAAACGACCATATAGCCGATGCGGTAAGGCGCAACCCTGATGTGTTCATAGGTTTCGGGGCCGTCGATCCCTGGCAGGGCAGGGTTGCCATCGACGAGGCGAAGCGCTGCGCCGAGGAGCTTGGACTTAGAGGGCTGGGTGAGCTGAATCCGGGGAGGCAGGCCTTCTACCCCAACGATCCGCGCTTCTACCCGCTTTGGGAGAGTGCAAGCGACCACGGTCTTGTGGTTCTTTTCCACGGAGGGATGATGGGCTCGGGGGCCGGAACCCCGGGAGGGATGGGCTTCAAGCTCAAATACACCCGCCCGATCCCGTATCTGGACGATGTCGCCGCTGATTTCCCTCAACTGAAGATAATCGCAGCTCATCCTTCTTGGCCATGGCAGGAGGAGTCACTGGCGGTGGCCAGGCACAAGAGCAACGTCTACATAGATCTGAGCGGATGGGCGCCGAAGTACTTCCCGGAGCAGCTGGTGCACTATGCAGACACCATACTGCAGGACCGTGTCCTTTTCGGCTCGGACTGGCCTGTGATAGATCCGGACCGCTGGCTGAGCGAGTTTGCAGAGCTGGGGATCAGGGAAAGCTCAAGGAGAAAGATCTTACTCGAAAACGCATGTGCGCTCTTTGGCATAGAAATACGAGACAGTTCTCCGCAACGCTAAGCGGAGCCAGGGTCGGATTGGGGGAGAAATAGAAGGGAAATCTCAAAAGTAGCTTCGGATAAAGGCTGTGGGGCTGATCGAGCCTGCCTACCTGACAGATGGGGACTCTCTATCCCGGCTTGACGGTAAAGACATAAGCTCGATGCCCGGAATTGACAAGATATTGGAATCTCCAACATTGGGGGAAGAAATGAATTTTTGGCGTCGAAGTCTAGGCGTTTCAAAGGGTGAAGGAAAAAGCATCGGTGTCACAAAATCGTCACCGATAGCCGGTGCTACTGCCGGTCGAAAAAGAGTCAATGGGAGAGTGTTGGCGGTCGCACCGCTCATCTCCGTCGTTCTTTTGGCGGCTGCTTGTGGGAGTTCAAGCTCAACATCGGCGAGTTCGTCGACAACCGCTGGAAGCTCGGCTACTACAGCTGCGAGTTCGAGTGGCAACGCAAGTCTCAAGGCGGGTCTTGCGAAATTGGAGGTGGTACCCACCTTTACGCCTCCTGGGCCGGCTTTTAGCGCATCGAAGCTTGCCGGGAGCAAGATTGTGACCGTTGACTGCGCGCCATCGGCGGCTCCGCCGGCTCAGACCACGGCCGCGACCGTAGCGGCAGGCAAGGCCGCCGGCCTCAACGTGACAGTACTTGCTGGTGGAAATGAGGATATTCCGCTTGACACGCAGTTCATCGACCAGGCTATAAACCAGAAGCCGATCGCTATCATAACGGTCGGGTGCACCCCGCCTCTGCTCACGGTGCCGCTACAGGCGGCCAAAGCGGCTGGAATCCCCGTCGTCTGCGCAAACTACATCCCGCCGACCGTTGGAGCTCCCGGGCAGGGATGTGGTCCGTTGGCATTTGGTGATGCGATGCAGCCTGCTTCCGAAGGTACCGTTCTGGCTGAACTCATAGCCCTTAACGGCCCCAAGGATGCCCAAATAGGCTTCCTTTCGGCGGATGAGATCGCCGGCTCGCCTGCCGTTGAGAAGACATTCAAAGCTGGGCTGGCGCAGTACTGCCCTAGCTGCAAGATCGCAGCTATTCAAAACGTCAACCCGGGCAACTGGGTCACCTCGCTGACTCCAACCATCAATGCTATGCTGGTGGCGCATCCCAACCTTAACTACCTGATTCCAGTCTTCGATGGCATGACGCCTTTCGTCACTGCGGCGTTGAAGAACTCTCCAGCTGGCAAATCGGTGAAGGTTATCACGACTCAGGGAAGCATTGGCGCCGCCATGACGGATGTCGAAAACGGCACATTCTTAGCTGATGTCGGGTCATCAGACACCTGGGTCGGTTGGACAGCGATTGACCAGGCAATGCGGGCTGCTCTCAAGCTGCCACCCGAGACCAATCCGGCGGTACCGATCAGGCTGGAGACTGCGTCGTCTCTTCAAGGTGCGGATCCAACCAGTGACTCCGCAATCTATGGGAACAGCTACGTTCAAGGCTTCATGAAGCTTTGGGGCCTGGGCTAGAGATGAGATTTACGGGCATGAGGGGCACGAGTCTCGGTGTTCCTGCGGCTTTCGATGACAAGAGCCGAACTGAGACCCCCCCAGCCCCAGCTATCGGCCCCGTCCATGAGGCGGGGCATATGGCTGGGCAGAATCGACGCGGACTGGAGTCCGTTCGGTCGTTCCTCAAGCGATACCTTGTGGCGATTTTGGTACCGCTACTTTTCGTTCTTTTTTCTTTGCTTGCCCCTTCTACTTTTTTCACGGCGTACAACATTCAGACGATCCTGACCACTAACGCGGTCCTGATCATTCTCGCGGTTGGAGAGACTGCAGTCCTTGTGACTGGGGAGTTCGATTTCAGCTTCGGTGGAACTCTTGGTTTGACGGCGGCGATAGTGGTCATGATGATCAGCAATTTGCGCGGAGTGAGCAGCGGCGAGGCAATCTTGGTATCGCTTCTGGCAGCTTTGCTCGTTGGGGCTTTGAATGCGTTCTTCGTCATCAAGCTGCGCGTGAAGTCGTTCATCGTCACGCTTGGAATGGGGACGTTGACAACGGGAATTGGACTTGGTGTCACCGGCTCGCAGACGGTCTCTAACCCGTCGAAGTTTCTGACGACGGCAATGACCAAGCATTTATTGGGTGTCGGTCTGCCGTTCTTTTACGGGTTGGCCCTGATCATCGCGCTCTGGCTGATCTTCGAGTACGTCAAGACCGGTCGGAACATGTATTTCGTTGGCGAGGGCCGAAAGGCCGCATTTCTCGCAGGAATACATGTGAATAGGATACGGGCTGGCGTGTTCATATTTTCAGCCCTTTGCGCCTGGTTGGCAGGGATGGTGATGCTGGGCCAGACTACCGCGGTAGACGCGACATACGGGGGTCCCTACTTGCTGCCAGTCTTCGCATCGGTGTTTCTCGGCTTTACGACGATCCGCACTGGCAGGTTCAATGCGCTCGGAACTCTTATAGGGGTTCTCGTTCTTGCGATCGGAAGCACTGGTTTGGAGATATTGTCGGTGGCTTCATGGGTGACTCAAGTGTTCGATGGTGGAGTTCTCATCGTGGCGGTTGCACTTGCAAACATACTTGGCGGCGAGCGGATTGACCGGTGGTTGTAACTGCGCGAAGCTAAAGCTCCTAGTCGAGCGTGGCGCTTTCTCGGGCTGTAATAGCCGGGTAAGGGTTAGTTGAAGCGCAGGCCAGGTGTTGTACCTACGCCCTACGCCGGTCGGCGCATTGTGCCGTTGTTGTACGTGGGGTCGCTCGTTATGAGGCGGCTTGTAGATGCAAGCTGCGGTCGGACATTGGGAAGGGGAGGATATGGCAGGTGGCACTGCGCTTGAGGTCAAAGGGCTTGAAATGAGATTCGGTCCTGTGACTGCTCTGTCCAACTTGTCGCTAGAGATCGAACAAGGAGAGATTCATGGAATCGTTGGGCACAACGGCTCCGGCAAGTCCACCTTCGTGGAGATACTTGCGGGGAGCCATATTCCAAATAGCGGCCGGATGGAGTTGTTCGGGAAACAAGTCGATTTTCCTGGCACTACTCGGCTGAGAGAGAGCTATCCGCTGGTGGTTGTTCATCAGGACGTGGGCCTGGTCGGGTCAATGTCTGTAGTCGACAATTTCAGGGTCAACCGGTTCAGGTCCGGCCCTTTAGGCTCCATTCGCTGGCGAGACGAGCATCGACTGACCCGGGATCGCCTTAGCGCCCTGGGCGTGGAGATCGATCCGAAGACATTGGTGGAGGAGCTTAGTGCGTCGGATCAGGTACTTGTGAGTGTTGCTAGGGCCTTGATGGATCTGGAGGTGATCCGCGAGCGGGCAGCGGACAAGAGCCAGTCGATCATGATACTTGACGAGCCAACGTCGAGTCTTCCTTCAGGAACTGTGGATTCCTTCCTGGACACGATCAGGGAGGTCAACCGAACGCTGGGAACCACTGTGATAATCATTAGTCACAACCCACGCGAGATCATGTCTTTGAGTCATAGGTTTTCAGCTCTGAAAAACGGGACACTTGTGGGCACATACGCTACCGGCGAAGTCAGTTACACCGAGCTGGCTGCGCTCATGGCTGGGCAGAGCGAGAGAGATTTCGAATTAGCCGGCCCCGCAATGAGGGGAGGGAGGGGATACAGCCAGGAATATGAGGCAGAGAAGGTGCTCGACGTCAGCGATCTGCAAGGGGACAGAGTAAAAGGAGTCGACTTTGCGGTCAATTCCGGAGAAATAGTGGGCATCACTGGACTTCTGGGCTCCGGATACGAGGATATCCCCTATCTCCTGAGCGGCTCTTTAGCTAAGGAGTCGGGCCGCGTGGTCTTCCATGAGAAGGAACTCGACCGGATAAATCCGCGCAAATTCAAAGATGCTGGCGCCATTTTGCTTCCGGGTGATCGGCAGCTTACCAGCGGAATTCAAACTGCCACGGTCCGCGAG
>JAJYVK010000087.1 GCA_021792075.1 Actinomycetes bacterium
CTTTACATGCATGGTAAATCGTGGCGTCTCCTTTATCTTTCGCCTCAAGTAGATGACCGAGGCTGCAGGAATTGCTCCAAATGCAAGCATTAAACGCCATGCAATGCTGTGTGAAACACCTGTGGCCAAAAGTACCGAGGCGAATAGAGGACCTGCCAGGAGGCCAAAACCCTGCATCGCAAAGACTGTCCCCACCAAGCGGCCCCTGTCACGCTTGTTTGCATACTCGGATGTTATGACAGCCGAAGTTGCGTAGTCACCGCCAACGCCGATCCCAACAACTATTCGAAATATCAGCAGTTCCGTGAAGTTTTGTGCAAACGCGGAAGCGACGGCTCCCAGAACCAACAGCGCGACCTCAACTCCATACATGGCTTTACGACCGAGATGATCCATCAACTTGCCAAAGAGAATCGCTCCGAAAACCGACGCGAGAAGAGAGATCGAGTTCAACACAGACAGCTGGCCCGTTGAAAGGTGCCATAGCGGGGTTAGGATAGCCGTCACTGTCCCGATTATGAAAAGGTCGTAGGCGTCAGTGAAAAACCCCATCCCAGCGGTTATCACCGTCACCCAGTGTTTGCGGTTAAGCGAGGCCTCATCGAGCGCACTATAGATCGATGGAATATTCTCGCCGGTATTTTTGTCGTCCGAGGACATTAGCTGCTCCTTGTCTGGGGAGACCATGTTCGCCAACGCCCCAGGTGAAACTCTCTCATGCCATTCTCACACTATGTTTCCAAAGTAAACAGCGAGTTAACTACAGGTGAACGGAGGTTTATATCAAGATGAATTTAACAATGCTGTTCCAGATCCGGTGAATTCCGGATTGCCTGTAAAAGAGGCTCCACCTGCTGTTTTTGCCAAAAGCCGGCCACAGTCGAATCCCACCACAATCACCGTCCTCTAAGAGCCAGCTCCACCACAAACCATCTGGACTCGCTAGCTGGATTGCCTGCTAGCCGCCGTCGATCTCCGCAGAGTTGCGCTTTTTTTGTAGATAGTGACGGCGGCCCTCTCTCTAACAACGCTCGAAAGCACTTAGAGACCCAGTCATTTATCGAGAAAAAGCTACTTCGATAAACACGTCACAGATGAATGGAGATGCACTCACATTAGAAATAACGGAACTAATACATCACAGTGTTTCAGGCAAATGCCACGAAAACGGAGTTAGAAAGGATTCGACGCACTCTGGACCCCAGCTTCCCTTGGGATACGCGTATGGCTCCGGCGGCGACACCAGAAGCGGCTCAGATAGCTGCCAGAGTATTTCGATAGCTTCCGCAGTATTGAAAAGGAGATGGTCGCCCAGCATAACATCGTGAAAAAGCCTTTCATATGCTTCTAGTTCAAAGGCGACCAACGTCGAATCGTCATATTGGAATGATAAAGCTGCCACCTCCAAACTTGTGGTGGGACCAGGCTCCTTTACCAATATGTGTAGTGTCACACGTCCAGGATCCGTTATCTCAAAAGTGAGCTCGTTAGGCTTGATCTTGGACTTCGGATCAGGGCCGAGTTCGAACATGTGAAGTGGGCTCGCCTTGAAGCCGATGGTAACCGAGGTCCGACTCTCCGCCATCGCCTTTCCTGTGCGCAGAAACCATCTAACACCTGCCCACCTCTGATTTTCGATCGCAGCCTCTAAGGCGACAAAAGTCTCGGTCTTAGAGTCGGCTGCCACGCCAGGCACGTCCTTGTATCCCTCATACTGACCATAGACCACCCTCTCGGCATCAATCGGTTCGAGGGACCGGTAGACCTCTATCTTTTTCTCCTGAAGCTCGTGGGCATTCAGACGCCCCGGTGGCTCCATGGCCAGAAAACCGAGAGTCTGAAACAGATGCGTGACCATCATGTCCCTGAATGCGCCAGTAGCCTCGTAGAAAGCTCCCCTGCCTTCAACTGTGAGTGTCTCTGGAACATCGATCTGTATGTAGTCAATGTATTTGTTGTTCCAAGCTGGTTCGAACAGACCGTTGGCAAAGCGAAAAGCCAAAATGTTCTGAACAGCCTCTTTGCCGAGGAAATGATCGATCCGGTAGATTTGTGACTCTTTGAATACACTATGCAGCTCACTATTTAATCGACGGGCTGAACTCAGATCTGACCCAAAAGGCTTCTCGATGACGAGCCGGGCCGACTCATTCACCAGACCATTTGTTCCAAGCAATGTCACCGTCTCTAAAAAGGCCGCGGGTGGAACAGCGAGATAGATTATCCGCGTAGGCTTGTCCATGCCCGACTCGACCTTTTTCAGCTCAGTATGGAGGTTTCCAAGGTCGCCTTTTCTTGTTCCAACAAAGGAGAGGTGACTGGAAAAGCGGCTCCAAGACTCATCTGTGACCTCTTTGCGCGCAAAGCTGCGGAGAACATCATGGACATATCCGCCAAAGCTTTCTTCGTCTGCTCCAGTCCCCTCAGGCGCGCAACCAATTATGTGATAGCGCTTCGGCATCAGAGAGACCTCAGCGAGATGGAAAAGGCCCGGCAGGAGCTTTCGTTTGGCAAGATCTCCAGTGGCTCCAAACACGATTATCACGCAGTTTTTGGGTTCAAGCAGAACCTTGCTAGATGATACTTTACGACCTCCGCTATTCAGTTCCAAGCATTTCACCTTCTTTAACGCAATTGGAGACCTATTCGGGCCGACGGCCCTCAATCCTTCGTTGAAAACCCATGGTTCAACTGAAGCGCATCACACACTTAATGACGTGAGCCTCAGATTGGCAGACCTTCTCTTAGCGAGCCAATCACAAAATCAGCTCCGGCCTTTAAGAGATCATCAGTGTTGAACTTGCTGGTTGCCACTCCCACGCACTTGATGCCAACTGCGTGGGCCGCGGTTACGTCACGGGAAGTGTCACCCACAGCCAGGTACTGCTCCAACGCGATGTGACCTCCAAAAACTATCTCCGCCCTAACGATAGCAGCCCTGGTGAGTTCAGTTCTGTCGGCCGAATCCGATCCGTATCCTCCAAATGAAAAGAATCTGTTCAGATTGGCCCTGTTTAGCTTTATATGTGCGCCCTTCTTGCTGTTGCCGCTAACCAAGCCAAGCATGTAACCGCGCTCGATTAGATCGGTGAGCAGCTCTTCGGCACCATCCATAACCCTGTACTGAGCAGACTCGTTAACGGTTTGAGACAGATAATTAACGTGACGATCGAGCAGATGCGCAAGTTCCTCAGAATCGGGTTTGCGACCCAGAACCGCCTCGAAACTCTTCGCGCCGACTTCAGGATCGGTCATGCCGAGATCGGAAAAGCGAGAAATATCGACATTTACGCCATAAACCTCGTCAAATGCCAGAGCCCAAGCACGGGTGCCTGCCCCGCCACTTGATATCAGCGTGCCGTCGATGTCGAATAAGATAGCGATCGGATCATCGGCCATCTGAAAACCTTTCATATATCGAACTCTTGAAGCCAGTGATCAACTGTCGCCCTTCTCTGCGTGACCCCCAAACTGCTTCCGCATGGCTGAAAGAACCTTGTTGGAAAACTGATCCAGGTTCCGTGAAGTAAACCTGGACGAAAGCGCCGTTGTCAAGACAGGCGCCGGCACGCCTTCCTCAATGGCGGCTATGGCCGTCCATCGCCCTTCGCCAGAGTCTGACACCCGCCCGGAATACTCATCGAGCTCAGGAGATTCCGCCAAGGCCTGTGCCGTCAAGTCCAGCAACCAAGAGGAGATCACGCTCCCCCGTCTCCAAACCTCGGCGACCTGGGCAAGATCGAAGTCGTACAGATAGAACTCCGGATGCTCAAGAGGAGCGGTCTCGGCATCGGACTCCCGTTTTGTCGCACCAACGTTCGCGCGCTTTAGCACATTCAACCCCTCCGCGTAGGCCTCCATCAGGCCATATTCGATCCCGTTATGCACCATTTTCACAAAATGGCCGGCACCGACCGGACCGCAGTGCAGATAACCGTACTCAACCGGCAAGAAGTCGCCAGTGCGTCCAGGGGTGCGCGAGGCAGCTTCCGGGCCAGGAGCAATAGCTCTAAAGATTGGATCCATCCTGCCCACGACTTCTTTGTCACCTCCAACCATCAGACAGTACCCCCGCTCCAGCCCCCAAACACCCCCGCTGGTACCGACATCTAAGTAGTGGATTCCCAAGTCTTTGAGCTCGATCGATCTTCTCAAGTCATCACGATAGTAAGAGTTTCCGCCGTCGATTATCGCGTCACCGCTCTCAAGGAGTATTGCCAGCCCTTTCACGGTATTTTCCGTTATCTCTCCGGCAGGAACCATGACCCAGATATTTCTCGGAGTCTCAAGCTTGTCAACAAACTCCTCTAGCGTGGACGCGCCGACAGCCCCATCCTTTGCCAGCAACTCGACTGCAGACGGGCTGACGTCGTATACGACGCAGCTATGTCCGGCAGCCATGCAGCGCCTAACTAAATTTGCTCCCATCCTGCCTAGCCCAACCATTCCGAGTTGCATGATTCAGTCCTTCCTGTTCTCAGAAAAAAGAGCCAGCGAGATGTAACCGGCTTCACTTCCCCAGAACATCCGCCAACATTCCTACGAGGTCGTCGAGGCCTTTGCCTAGTCCGGAAGAAATGTGCACTCTCAACACGCGACGATCCTTTTTTGCCAGCACATCGAGATCACCTCGAGCCTGCGCCTCTTTCACCAGACCAAAGGTATAGTTGTGCCCCGGAACCGCGATGTCTACAGCGTCATCGCACGTAATTTGCAGAAACACTCCCGTATTTGGCCCACCCTTGTATGCCTGCCCTGTCGAGTGCTGAAAGCGTGGCCCGAAACCCACACAGGTGGCAACCTTAAACCGATCCCGCACCAGAGCCCTGATTTGCCTCAGTCTCAACTCGTTTTCTGGCTGCATGGGGATATAAGCGAGGAAAGCGGCATAGTCGCCAGGGGTAATGCGGCCGAAATGTGCCGCGAGGTACTCTCCCACTCCCCCGCTTGCCGTATGCCCCCTTAGAAATTCGGCATTGACGGGATCTGAATACAGGGTGAAGTTCCCCTCTTTCGCAAGCGGTTCAAGAGGAGGGAGAGACCCCGACTCCTCGTAATTCTGTGTCAACTCCCGCGTAATCACCTTGGCGTCTTCGACGTCGGGCTGGTCGAATGGATCTATCCCGATTATCGACCCCGCGACGGCAGTGGCAAACTCCCACCGGTAGAACTCCCTGCCGAGGTCATAAGTGTCATTCAAATCAATTCTGCAGACAGGGTGACCAGCCTTGGCCAATGCATCAATCTTTCTATCCACCTCCTCGTTGATCTCTGATAACAGCCTGATCTGTACGAACAGCCGATCATTTCCGTAGCTCTCGGGAAAACCGAGCGGCTCTCCGTCGACCGGGATCACTCCCTTGCCATCCTTGCCCGTAGACTCCGCCAACAGCTGACTCAACCAAGCAGCAAGGTCTGAGATCGAGTTCGAGATTTCTATCGTCAGCTTGTCCCGCCCCGAGATGGCACATGCTCCGATGATGGCACCAAGCATAAAACCAGGGTTGTCTCCCAGGGGGACGCATGCAGCGCAGGCATGAGCCATGGCTTCGGCTCGGTCAAGGAGCTCAAAGACGTCAAATCCCGATGCAGCACCGGGAACCATCCCAAAATCGCTGAGCGCCGAGTACCTCCCGCCAATGGCTGGAACTCCATGGTAAACACCCCTCCACTTTTCGGCTTTGGCGCGATGCTCCAGAGGCGAGCCGGGATCCGTGATGGCTATAAAGCGCTTGCCAACCTCGTCCTCCCCGACGGCAGCCCTCGTTCGATCGTAGAAATAGTCAGCATATATATTCGGTTCAAGTGTGGTCCCTGATTTTGAAGAGACGAAAAACAAGGTCCTATGCAGATCAAGCCCCTCCTCAAGCGTCTTGATCTGCACGGGATCGGTGGAGTCGAGGATTCTGAGGCGAGGAAAGCCTTTCACGGGGTTGAATGTCATGGAGAGCGCCTCCGGACACAGGCTCGAGCCTCCCATCCCAAGGACCACCGCATCTTGAAATCGGCTGCCCCCTACCATTTTCGCAATCTGGCGAAAGTGGTAGGGATGTGCACGCTGGTCCATCGGCGTGGCAAGCCAACCTAGCCACTTGTCTTCGTCGGTGCTGCTCCAGATTCGCCGATCATGGAGCCACATCCTTTCGACCTTGGATGACTCTCGCCATTCATCGGTGATCTCCTGGATCTTCTGACTCAACTCCTGCGGGAGCCGCGATTGAAGTGCAAAGGTGGAGGGTATCTTGTCTCCGATTGCGTTCTCTATGGATTTGAGAAGCTTCCTGAAGGATTCCTCGAAGGCCTCAAGCCCGTCATCAAGGAGCTTATCGGTTATGTTCTCGAGCGAGATACCCTCGCCGGACAGGCGGACCAAAAGCCCTTCGGCCTCATCGACCGACTCCTCCAGGGTCGGCGCCACACGCCCTTTTGCCTTGAAGCTCTCGTAGGTTGCCGGGGGAATCGTGTTGACTGTCTCGGGACCGATCAACGACTCTACATATAAAAGGTCTGGATACGCAGGATTCTTGGCACTTGTCGAAGCCCATAGCAGCCTTTGCGGCAGGGCTTTGGCATCCACAAGCC
>JAJYVK010000088.1 GCA_021792075.1 Actinomycetes bacterium
ACCTCTCTTCGATTACCGAGCCCAGGATCCGTGTTGACCAAAACGGCGAGTTGGTGTAGCCCCAGTCGTTTGGAGTTGTCGTCCCTAACATGACGAGCACTTCGTCCCGCTGAGCCCTGGTGAGAAGCACCGGTGCGTTGTTGTGGCGCTTGTCTTTGAATGCTTCAATGCCAATACTGCGGAACTCTCGTCGTATCCGCTGTACGTGTTTGATAGACAGGCCAACCAGATTCAGTGGATTCCCAGCCTCCAAAGTGACAACTGCCAACGCCCGCTTGTATTCATCGATGTTCTTCGTCTCACCAATGAAGGCTTCGATAGCTGCGTGTTCGTCTGGTGTGAGCATGTCATTTGAAGATTAACATACCCCAGGAGAAATTAAAAGGACCGTTTGGCGCATTTTAGAGTGTGAAGTGTATAGTGGCAGGTGGCAGCACCAGCGGCCGCTCCCTGATCTATGCGGCCGGTGCCATCTGGGTAACCAACGTAATGATATTCGGCCTCTGGTTCTGGGAGTTGGACAGGGGCGGCCCCTACGCCAGATGTTCGAATCTCAGAAGAAATCCTGACTTCCTGTTTCCTCAGATGACGAACCCTGATACCACAACGAAGAAATGGGTTCCGACATATATGGATTATCTGTATGTATCGTTCACCAACGCGCTTGCATTCAGCCCGACGGACACCATGCCCCTAACTCCCATGGCCAAGTTCCTGATGCTAATCCAGTCACTTGTCTCGGTGATAACCGTGGTTCTCGTGGCCGCAAGAGCGGTCAACATACTCCATTAAGCCGGGCAATCCAAAACACGGCTTGCACTCAATGGCGAAGTCTCTAGAGACTCCAGTCAGAAAGAAGCGACTCGACAGTGTTTTGGGGAAGTTCAGCATGGACCTGATAGTTCGGGTGGTCAACACCGATAAAGATCGAGCTGCTCCGAAAAAGTTCCTGAGCCTGTTCGTCCAAAGCCCATTCGACATAGTGAACCGAAGCGGTCACATCCTCCCGGGTAAGCTGGGCACCGTGGCCCTGCTCCGGCCGAGCCATGATCCTTCTTGCTCCATTTCCCTCACCCAGATCCAGATAGACCGAATTCTCAATGCCCACCAGCGCTGTAAGCCACTGCTGAAGCATCTCCTTAGTGACTAACTCCAGGAACAGCGTGGCCTTCAATTCCCCCTTTTCAGGAATCATCGGATTGTAGATAGCAAGTTCAGCCTCAATCTGCTCGTCACGAAGCATCTTTTCAGCACGTGCCATCTCCTGAATCTGAAACCTTATCGTGTCACTGTTTTCGAACACGACCGTGGCTAGATCCCCTAGGGCGATCCGGCGAAACGACTTGAGTTCAATTATCGAGCGGCGGAAAGCCTCTCGCTCTCTCTCGTACTCGCGAAGATCTACGATATCATCCAACTGCAGTTTTGCCATCACTTCTCCTCATTTATCCCATAGGCTTTGGCCATGATTCGTATGGGATGAAATACTTTTCGATCAGTCTCCTCGGTGATTGCGGTGTTAGCAAGGTGGCAGTCGCCCGAAAGTATTATGCCGTCGCTCTTATCTATAGCCTTGACCAATCCACTCGCCACCTTTCGAGCAAGCTCGTAGTTCTCCTTGCGATAACCCCAGGTCCCGTCTATTCCAGAGCACTTAGTCACCACTGTCACCTTTGTCCCTAACAACTTCAGAAGATCTCGGCTTTTAAAGCCAATATTTTGCGCCTGAAGGTGGCACGGTGCGTGGTATGTGACTGATTCTGGAATCTCCCCTGTGAACTCCAGCCTCAATCCTCCTTGCTTTCTGTGAACGTCCATGAGATATTCAGCGGCATCATAGGTGACTGCAGCAACATCTCTGGCCTCTTGGGTCTGGAGGTAGAGGGGGTAGTCACGCTTTACCACATACGCGCAGGTCGGCTGAGATACTATGATCGGACTTCCTTGGCGAGCCTGACTGACCAAAGCAGTGACATTTTTCTCAGCCACCCTCATGAAATTGTCGACGTCCCCACTATGTAACCAAGGAGCGCCACAACATTTCACACCATCGGGCAAAGAGCATTCAATCCCGTTCTTCTCGTAGACGCGAACTAGATCCTTACCTATAACTGGTTCCTGGTATTCGATAAAGCACGTCGGATATACGATGGCCTTGGCCCTCCGGTTTTCAACAAACGGCTTGGCCCTACTCTTGAACCAGGTGGAAAATCGCTGCTTTGCATAGGGAGGCAGGACCCTCTTGGCTGCTATCCCCATCACTTTCTCCATCGACTTGCGCAAGAGAGTGCTCTCAGTGGAAAGCGCTTTATTTGCCAAGCCCGAAAATCTCACGGATACGCTTCCAAGCAGGTCGGTGCGGCTCATCAGCTGATCGGCAAGCTTCTCACTAATACTTTGCTGATTGCTCCGCTTTTTGACAGCATTTGCCCGCAGCATAAGCCGAGGAAAATCGAGCTGCCATTCATGCGGTGGGACGTAAGGGCACTTGTTGTAGCACAGCTTGCATTGGTAGCACTCGTCGATGACCTTGTCCTGTTCCTCAGCAGTCAGTTCCACGACATCGCCGTCTCTAGCATCGATGAAGTTGAAGAGCGTTGGAAATGCCGGGCAAAGATGCAGGCAAAGCCTGCACCCGTGGCACAGATCGAACACTCGGGTCAATTCAGACCTCAAGTCCTTCTCATCAAAGTACTTAGGGTGTGACGGATCGTAGGCAGTAGCCATGTCTCTCCTAATCTGTCAATTCATCGAAATGCCTGCACGGCACGCTCCCGCGCAGGCAAAGGGCATACAGCGAGACGTGGCGAGCTTAGAAACTGAACTGCGTGAACAACTAAGAGATCGACTCGAGACCCTGAGTGAAGCGACCGGCGTGACTCTTCTCTGCGCGTGCCAGAGTCTCGAACCACTCGGCTATCTCTGTGAAGCCTTCGTCTCTAGCTGTGCGCGCAAAACCTGGGTACATCTCCGTGTACTCGTAGGTCTCGCCCTCGATTGCAGACTTGAGGTTCTGCTCAGAAGAACCGACGGGAACTCCGGTAACGGGATCGCCAACGCCGTCAGCAAGAAAGTCGAAGTGGCCGAATGCGTGCCCTGTCTCACCGTCAGCAACGGACCTGAACAAAGCAGCAATGTCTGGGTAGCCTTCTACGTCGGCCTTCTGCGCGAAGTAGAGGTAACGACGATTTGCCTGGCTCTCCCCAGCAAACGCTTCCTTGAGATTCTCTGCTGTCTTAGAATTCTTGAGTTCTGCCATATTTCTCTCCTTATGCTCTAGTTGCACCTGAATTACCAACGAACTACAATCATACGTTCCATGCTCAGTCAACGTGGAGGGATTCCAGTCACTTCTCCTGTACCTCGGCCCTGCAATCGCCACACAGGCCCCTAAAGGTAATTTCAGCCACGCCAACCTCGAAACCTTGGAGCTGCTCCTTGGAAACCTGAACCTCGTTTACATCAAGATAAAGATCTTTCACAAGGTGACATCGGGTACATACGAGATGATGATGGGCCGATTGGTTGGGGTCGAACCTAGACGACCCAGTCCCGAGATCAAGGGGCGAGATTTCACCCATGTCGACAAGTTCGTGCAACGTCTGGTAGACAGTCTTGAGCGACACTGTCGGCATATCTCTGATCAGCTCCGCATGTACTGACTCTGCAGTCGGATGAGAGTTGTTGCCCTGGAGAATCTGGAATATTCTCTCCCGCTGGGGCGTGACCTTCCTTCCCCTCTCGCGAAAACTCTTGACCAACTCCTCAGAATTTCTCATCGACTGCCATTCTATAACAAATGATTTCCTTTTACTGTCCATTGGTAACAGACACTTATTGTTGTTATCTAGCGCTCCAGATGTTCGCCAAGGTTCCGAGCGGAACGAGACCCTCAACCAAAGTAAACTTACATCTCCAGCTCAGCTGAGCGCAATAGCCGCTTCCGAGGCATTCTCAGCGCGACTTCACATCCGTTAGCCGCTCGAGAAAGCGTCCTTTCTCTGGACCGCCGTCCCAAGGCTGCGCCTCAACAGCCGCTCCTCAAACCTCTGTTGGCCTATTATTTATCTGAGAGGTTCAGGCCCGGCAGGCGCCAACGGAGTAGTGGGAAACTATGAGACCTAAAGATGTGACGACAGTGGCCGTGCTCGACATTGGCACCTCCAATATTCGAGCAACTGCAGTTGACTCAAATGGGTCAATTACAGCCGAATTTCGCACAAAGCTCGCCTCAGTGTCACCAACCAGAGGCTTCGTAGAGTTTGATGCGGAAGAGCTGTTCCAGGACTCTCTTACCCTTTTGAAGAGGCTTCTTTCAGAGAAGAAGTGCTCGGCGATGGCAATCACCAATCAGCGCGCATCCGCGATTGTCTTTGATCCGGAAACCCGAGAACCCGTGTGCATGGGACAGAGCTGGCAGGACCTCAGAACCGCGCCAATGTGCTTGGCGCTAAAAGGATCGGGCATTTCGCTCTCCCCCAACCAAAGCGCCTCGAAGATAGCACTGATGATGGACCTGTTCGACAAAGATCGCAAACGAGGGCTGTCTGGAGGAACTATTGACGCCTGGATCGCTTTCCGCCTGACCGGGAAGTTCGCAACAGACCACACAAACGCAGCGATGACCGGGCTGGTCCAGGCGGATGCGATGAGCTACGACAAGGCTGTACTCTCGAGACTGAATATCTCAACCGACAATCTTGCTGAAATAAGGCCTTCAATCGGATACTTCGGAGAGGCGCACATAGATGATGACTTCATCCCGCTGGTAGCCATACTTGGCGACCAACAGGCTTCGATGCTTGGTCAAGGCATCACCAGGCCCGGAAGGGCCAAAGCTACCTTCGGCACCGGAACCATGGTTGACATTGTAACTGGAAACCAAAGGCCGTCAACAACCCAGAGACTTCCAAATGGAACCTTCCCCATTGTCGCCAGATCGCAAAATGAAAGCGTACTTTTTGGGCTGGAGGCTATAGGTCTCCATGCTGGCTCCGCAGTGCAGTTCGCATGCGATAATCTAGGGTTAGCCGACGATCCATCCCGGCTCGAAGAGCTTGCAGCTGGCGCCAGAGCCGGTTCGTCTGAGCTCTTCGTTCCGGCCCTAACCGGGCTTGCGACTCCTTTTTGGGATTTTGGTGCGCTCGCCTGTTTTGTAAATCTCAGCAAAGCAACCACCAGAGCTGACCTGGCTAAGGCGGTTCTGGCCGGTGTCTCCCATGTGGGCGCGGATCTTATCGAAGCGATCGAGGCTGATAGTCAGACTGTGGTCGACACACTTAGCGTCGACGGCGGAATGACTCGAAATCGCCTCTTCCTTCAGCTGTTCTCCAACTTAAGCCAAAAGCGGCTGAAAGTCTCTTCTGTAAATGAAGCAACCTCTTTGGGGGCCGGTTTTGCGGCTTTGCTTTCTCTCGGATACATTTCGGACATCAGTGAAGTCGACCGGCTGGTCACTACACGCTTGACAGTGGCGCCGGAGCTATCCATTGGTAAAGCAGAGCTCGCACAAGAGAGAGAAAGTTGGCGAAAGGCAGTCGAAATATCACGGAACTCTGTTCCAGAACTCAGTTCCGTGACTTTTTAGATTCAAAGGCTCGCAGTGGCGGCTGTCGATACAATCCACGTCGTTGCCACTGGCTAAAGTGATAGACAGACAGTTGAGCACCGTCGACTCGATCAAAAAAGGACTATGAGCATACAACAGGAAAGACGACCTCTAGATTCGGAAGGCTGGTCAACTCCCGGGCCAAAGCCGATCGAGTGGAACAAGATCACAAAAATGCCAACGGTAGGAATACTCGGTGGTGGACAGCTAGCACAGATGCTATACCAGAGTGCGATATCGCTCGGTATCGAAGCGCACGTATTTGCATCTGTCACAGACGAAGCGGCACCAAAGTACTTCCGTGATGTCACAAGAGCTTCATCCGAGTCATGGACACCGCCCGAGATCTACCACTTCGCCCAAAAATGCGACGCCGTGACTTTCGACCATGAACTCGTTTCACCGAACATTGTCAGAGAACTCGAGAAGCGCGGCTGCCTGATGCTTCCGACAGCGTCCACCCTCGAGCTCTCGGCCAACAAGGCAAACCAGAGGCAGCGCCTCTCTCAACTGGGGTACGCCCTTCCACCGTATCAGCTCTGCAACAGCATCCAGGAAACGGTTTCTTTTGGAGAACGCTACGGTTGGCCTATCGTAATCAAGCCTTCCACGGGCGGCTATGACGGCCGCGGCGTCTTCATAGTTGAGAATGAAACCGAGGCGGCGGCTCTGTTCAACAACTTGAGTTCACATCTTCCATTCGTCGTCGAGCCAAAGTTGGCGCTGGAAGCTGAGGGCTCGGTGCTGGCTGTGCGCTCGACCACGGGTGAATGTCTCACTTACCCCATGGTCAGGACAATGCAGATTGACGGCATGTGCCGAGAGGTCACATGCCCAAGCGACTTCCCAGATGAGGTTACCGCGGAGGCTCGAAGAATAGCAGAGAACTTGGCCACTGAACTCGAGGTGGTGGGAATCCTTGCCG
>JAJYVK010000089.1 GCA_021792075.1 Actinomycetes bacterium
AAGCGAAGACCTTTGGCACGCGCCGCAGCGGTGGGGTCTCGAGCGGATCGAACGGAGCTGGTGACGAAGGTCCGTTCCAATTCGAGCCCGCAACCTTTGTCGGCTACGCCAATCCCGCGCCAGCCTTCCCAGGAGCCGCGACACCTCCGTCCATCTACGACGCGACGAATGCCGCCTTCTCCGCAGCCCGCAAACTGTGCCAGGATGGGATTCTCACCGATCCCAAGTATGCGCTATGGACCTACAACGCGGGACTCGTCGGCGTGACGTTCCAGCTTGTGAATGGCACATATACGCCCGTATACAACGACTCCATCTTCGCCGGAAGCTCGGACAATCCTGCTCGATACGTGACCGACGTGCTTGAAAACGCCGCGCTCTACGGCGGAGGAACGATTAGCGGATCAAGCACCATCTCCGTAGCCGGTCTCGCTCCGGGCAGCGGGAACACTGAACTCATGCGCGCAAGGAGCGCACTATGGATGGACTTGTTCGGCAATGGATTGAGCTGTGAACAAGCACTCCAGACGCCGTGCTGGAACGCAATGCCCACGATCCTCGCCGACTTAGACGGTATAGCGCTTCCTGCTGCACCCTCGGCCATGCGGTCAGACCTGGGCAGCGTTTCAGCCCCGCACGCGGGAGATGTGATCCTGTTCGGCAGTTATGTGACCACCACCGATCCGAAAACCCACCAACAGACGACAACCCTGCAAATCAATAACAACGCCTACGCAGTGATGATCGACTCTTCGTCACACGAGATAGCCTTGGTCGAATCCAAGATCCAAATAGTCAAGCTTTCCGCACCAGTGACCGAGGGCCAGCAGATCGACGGGATGACAGTCCAGATTGTCGGCAGCCCGTTCTAGCTAGGCGAGTTATTTCCATATCATGCAGTCTCGAATGCGCACTTGCCCAACCAGATCCCAACGCACGCCAGTTCAGGCGGAGTTCTCTTCATGCTTCGGGCCATGAGTAAAGAGGCGACCCAGAATCGGAAGATCCAAATATGCGATGCCCAGTCTTGCAGCCGCCTTATATGGATTGACCATGGCTTTGGCGAGCGCAAGCCCGGTCATTCATGTCCGGGATAGCGAGTTCGGGAAGTGGATCAGGAACAGCGGCAAGGGGTCGATGCTGTCACACCCAGGTTTTAGAATAACTCCATGAGTATACGCCAGAGGCTATATGCAACCTCAGAGAAGAAAGAGATCTTACTCAAACACTGCTCCGATGCAAGGTTTGTCTACAACCTCGGTCTCGAGCAGAGAAATCTCTGGCAACCAAGTCGTGCTCAGAAGATCAACACCGCTACTCAGATGCGCGAGCTTGCCGAGATACGTAAATCCTTCACTTGGCTCGAAGAAGGCTCATCTGTCGTCCAGCAAGCCGCTCTAAGAGACCTGAACCAGGCATTCCAGAACTGGTGGGCAAAACCCGGCCACTTCTCTCATCCCACTTGGCGGAAAGCCGGACAGAATGAGGGATTCTACATCCGAGATCTATCGGTCAGAAGGATCAACCGCAGATGGGGCGAGGTGCTGGTGCCTAAAGCCGGATGGGTCAGCTTCAGGCTCACTAAGGCATTCTCAGAGATCCAAGCCTCAACTTCAGCCAGAGTAACCCTCGACCGTTCGGGCAGGTGGTACATAAGTTTCACCCAATCCGCCCCATCCCTTGAACGTCACAGTACCGGAACCGTGGTCGGCTTGGACATGGGAATAGTCTCAACTGTCACGACTTCGGACGGCAGGCACCTCCATATGCCAAAGCTCCTGAGCCCCGGCGAGGCCCAACGTAAGCGCCGGTTGCAGAGAAAGATGGCCAGGCAAAAGAAAGGCTCCAACCGACGAAACCGGACCAAACTCCAAGTCGCCAAGCTTTCTGCCCGAGAAGCAGATCGGCGCAAGGACTGGATTGAGAAGACCACTACCGATCTAATCCGGCGCTACGACTTCATCGCCATAGAGGACTTGCGAGTCAAGGACATGATCAAGAGCGCCCGTGGTACCGTTGCGAACCCTGGGAAGAACGTACGCTGGAAGGCTGGTCTGCATCGCTTGATCCAGGGCCAAGCCTGGTCCCTATTCCGCCAGCGCCTCACCGACAAGGCGGCTAGCGCCACGAGCCCAGTAGTAGTCGTGGCAGTGCCTCCTGAAGACACATCGTATACCTGTCAGCAGTGCGAGAACGTCACGAAAAAGAACCGCAAGAGCCAAGCGGTATTCAAGTGCGTTGCCTGCGGTTTCACCGCAAATGCAGATGTAAATGCAGCACAGATCATTCTCGCCGCGGGACTCGCGGTCGCAGGACGTGGAGGGACACCGCACGCGAACCCAGCTCAGGCCGACCACAGCGGCCCGATGAAGCGTCAACCCCCAGAAGAAGAAGTGGCATGAGCCGCTGGTTTTCGGGAATCCCCTTCCTTGAGGGAGGGGAGGAGGTCAACCGCCTCTGTTGTGCTTCCCCTTGTTGGTCACGCATGTCCCCTATCGGTCGATTTTACACCCCACACAGAGGCGCTGTTTCCCACTTGCTGAACCCGTCCGCGCGAAAGATTCGTAGCGCCACCCGGTACTGTTGCGAGAGCGTCGCCGCATTGGGGTCTTCCGGATACGCAGGCAGCTTGTACTTCGCCCACATGAATGACTTGATCTGGAACGCCCCTTTAGCGCTCGATACTGGGTTGCTGCGCTGAATCATGTCCGACGACTCGTGCATGGTTATACAGGCCCAACCAGCGGGAAGGCTTGCGAATCTGACAACCTGGCTGGGCTGCTACGCAAAAGAAAGCCCGCCATAGCTGTACGTCAGGACTGTCGGCTGCACTGCCGGGGCAGCGGGACCCGGCGGGATCTGCTGCGAGATCTGCTGCGAGATCTCGAGTCCAGACGTAGGCGCACCGGGCTGCGTGGTAGTCGTGGCGGACAGGTCGGTGGCTAATGTCCCGTAAGAGAGCGGCAATGGTGTGGATGCTAGCACGAGCTTCGGTTCGACTTTCAGCGCCGACCTTGCCTTCGGTTTGGAATTTGCGGAGGCGCGTGTGGGTTGTTCCACGGATCGCGAAGACGATACGTTCACAAAGTACGGACCGACTCCATCCAACATCGATAGGCAAACCTGTTTCAGCCAGTCGTCCGAGGTCTCAGTGGTTTCTTCCGGCATTGGACTTCCTCCTTCTCGGTCGCATTTCGAGGCACTCAAAAATCTGTGTCGGGGATCATGTATGCGCGAATAACCAACGCGGCGCGAAAACGGATAACCGAAGACGTGGAAGGCTGGAAAAGCGGTCACGTGGGACAACGTTCGACATCCGCGCTCCCGGCGGTGAGGTCGGAGAACCAAACCGCAGGGACGGGGGGAAACTGTTGCGACGACTGCTCGCCAAAAGAGAGGACCGCCCAGACTCACGAGCAGCCGGAACTTTGGCCGCAGCTCGGACAGCAAAAACAGCTTCCGGTTTTCACCATGGGGGTTCCACACTGGTAGCAGAATGGCGCATCCATGAGCATCGTCTGATGCAACTTGGCGTGCGCATGCGCAACAGCAGCGCCATCGGCACTAGTAGCTCCATCGAGTGTCAGTATGGTGATAGCCGGGGTACTTTGAGTCTCGAGCGTCGCGCTCCGCTCTTCGGAGGTGTGGATGCCAAGCCCGGCGCGGACATCTTGCTCCAAGTAGTCAATGGCTATCCGGCGGAAGATGTAGTCGACCAGGCTGGATGCGATGCGCAGATCGGGATCATCAGTGATTCCCGCCGGTTCGAATCGCATATTGGTAAACTTCGATACATACGCCTCAAGCGGTACGCCATGCTGAAGGCCGAGGCTGATCGCTATTGAAAAAGCGTCCATGACGCCAGCAAGAGTAGATCCCTGCTTAGAAACCTTCGCGAAGACCTCGCCCGGCTTGCCATTGTCGTACTCGCCCACGGTCACATAACCCTCTGCCTCGCCCACCCTAAATGCATAGGTCCGCGAACGGCGATGACGCGGAAGCCTGCGGCGGACCGGGGCGGCAGAAACCTTGCACAACCCGGCTTCGAGTTCGGCGATCTTCGCCCGCAGCTCTTCGGCCTTGCCGTTTGTTGAAGACTCCGTTCCGCTCGATATCGAACCAGCAGTGGCGCGATCCTCGGAAGCTTCTTTGTTCGTGGTCGACAAAGGCTGAGAAACCTTGCAGTTGTCACGGTACAGCGCCACCGCTTTCAGCCCCAGCTCCCAGGCTTTCGCGTAGGTGTCCTCAACCTCTTCGACCGTCGCGTCTTCGGGAAGGTTCACGGTCTTCGATATCGCTCCGGACAGGAATGGCTGAACTGCCGCCATCATCTCTAGATGACCAGAGGGCGCGATGGCGTTGGAGCCCATCGCCGTTGCGAATACGGCCAGGTGCTCAGGCTTGAGCGAGTCGCTTGAAGAGAGGTCGGTACCCGCTGCGATCTCCGCGGCGATCTCGGATTGCGATTCAGGATCGTATCCAAGGCTTTCCAGGGCACGGGAAACGCAGCGGATGGGGATAACCATATTTCCTCCACCCACAAGCTTTTTGAAGGACACGAGGGAGAACGCCGGTTCTATCCCCGTGGTGTCGCAATCCATTAGGAACGAAATGGTTCCGGTTGGTTCCAAGAGACCGACTTGGGCATTGCGAACTCCGTGGCTGGATGCTAGGTGAAGAGCCCCTCCCCATGCGTCGGACGCATCCAGGAACAAGTCAAAAGGTACGAGATCGCGGTCGATCTCCTTAAGCGCATCCTTGTGCATTTCAAGCACGCGAAGCACGGATTCAGAATCCGCCGAGTATCCCGCGAACGGTCCAAGGCGTGAGGCGAGCTCAGCCGAAGTCTTATAAGCCACTCCGGTCATTAGCGCTGTCAGCGTAGCAGCCAGGGCTCGTCCTGCATCTGAATCATACGGTAGTCCCAAGGCCATGAGCAAGGCACCAAGGTTGGCGTATCCCAGCCCGAGCTGGCGATATGCACGCGCAGTCTTGGCAATGCTTTCCGTCGGATAGTCGCTGTAGCCGACAAGGATGTCTTGCGCCGTGAAGACGAGACTTGCCGCATGCACGAACGATTCCGTGTCGAAAACACCGTCCTCGCCGAGAAACGCCAGCAAGTTCAAGCTCGCCAGGTTGCAGGCCGAGTTGTCGAGCGAAACATATTCTGAACATGGGTTCGAGCCGTTTATCCTCCCTGCGTTGGGAGTCGTGTGCCACCTGTTGATCGTCGTGTCGAATTGAAGTCCCGGATCTCCACACTGCCATGCGGCTTCGGCGATCTGGCGGAAGAGGCTCCGAGCCTTCACCGTCTTGAGCACCGAGCCGTCCGTCACCGCTCGAAGCTCGAAGTCTGCGCCATCCCTAACTGCTCGCATGAACTCGTCGGTGACTCTGACGGAGTTGTTGGCATTCTGGTACTGGATGGAGAAGCTGTCCTTGCCGTCGAGGTCCATGTCGAAACCGGCATCTCTTAGAGCTCTGGCCTTGCGCTCTTCGACCGCCTTGCACCAGATGAACTCCCCGATGTCCGGGTGGTCGATATTGAGAATCCTCATCGCTGCAGCACGCCTGGTCTTGCCACCAGATTTTATGGTTCCGGCAGACGCATCCGCCCCACGCATGAAGCTCACAGGGCCGGAAGCGGTTCCTCCACCTTTGAGCAATTCCTTCGACGAACGGATCTTGGACAGGTTCAACCCGGCTCCCGATCCGCCCTTGAAGATGATCCCCTCTTCCGCGTACCAGTTCAGGATCGAGTTCATGTCGTCGTCGATAGATAGGATGAAACACGCGCTAGCCTGCTGGGAGACTCCCTCAACCCCGATGTTGAACCATACGGGAGAGTTGAATGAGGCCATCTGGTGAGAGAAGATGTAGCTCAGCTCGTCAGTGAAGATCTGCGCCTCCTCCTCGTCTGAGAAGTAGCCTTCCTCCAGCCCTTGCTTGACTATGGATTGCACGACCCTGGCGATGATCTGCACCAGCGAAGCTTCCCGTCCCTCAGCACCAAGCGCGCCGCGGAAGTACTTCTGTGCCAAGATGGAGGTCGCATTCAGCGACCAGGATTTGGGGACATGCACCCCCTTCTGTTCGAAGGCCGTCGAGCCGTCGGACTTTATGATGATCACGTCCCTGTGTTCCCACTCTTGATCGGAGTAAGGGTCTGAGGTCCCCTTGGTGAATCGACGAATAAACATTTTCCGTTCCTTTTGCTATTTCAAGCGGGAGCTAATGACCCCGCTCGGGGTTTACGGTTTATACATATGCGCCATGTGCAAAGATGCGCGAGTACAGTCGTTGCACGAGCAGGGGCGCTCGGTTTTTGGGTTCCGCGCGGGATCTGGCCCCTGCTCGCATTTACGGTGAACCGGGGCGATTGAAGATTGGGTTTCGTGAGATCTATGGCCCCGGTCCACGATCTTGAAACTGTTGTACGACTGCATGCTCTATACATATGCGCGGAACGCAAAGATGCTCGGGAACGCACTACCAGGCTGGTTCAGCTTTTTC
>JAJYVK010000090.1 GCA_021792075.1 Actinomycetes bacterium
GTGCTTGGAGCTGGAAACACCGCCATGGACGTGGCGCGATCCGTTCTTCGACTAGGTGGGACCTCCATTGCCATCGACTGGATGGATGAGCGCTTTGCACGAGGACGTCCGGACGAAATCGCCGACGCCCGCAAGGAAGGCGTGGACGTGCGCTTCTTGACGACAGTTTCCAAACTTGTTGGCGACAGCTCCGGTCACGTCGTTTCGGCAGAGCTTCTTACGACCACCCACACCTCGGCGGATACGCTGCCAACGGTGAATACCGGCTCCGGAAAGATGGTCGATGTCGATATGGTCGTTCTGGCCATGGGTTACCGCGTCGAAGAGGGATGGAAGTCGGTTTCGACTTCGGTGAGCATCGGCACCCCTCCAAAGAAGGGCGGTTACCGTTTGATCGACCGTCGCTGGCTCGGAAGCGGTTTCTTCGCCGGCAAGCCGGCTCTGGCCGCACTCTCATATGACCGTGAGCACCTGAGGGTGGAGTCTGCGTTTCCAGTAAGCGACCGCGTCTGGGCCGTTGGAGACCTTCGCATAGGCCCATCCACTGTCGTGGCAGCGATGGCCCAAGGAATGAGCGCCGCGAGAGGACTGTTGGCCGAGCATGACAAGAACTTTTGGCGTGACGCCATGTCAACGAGCAGCGACCGACCTACCTACGTTGGCTCTGCGCTGATCGTCCACGACGGCGCCGGCGAAAGCGTCAAGGAGGCCGCCAATTACATAGGCGAGTCCCTCTGGGGCAGCGGATGGGAGATCAAGACCTCAGATATCGCGCACCTTGACGATCTGCTCATACTCGGAACGGACCTTTTGATATTTGGCACCCAGGTGCAGGGACCGGCTATCGGTGGAGTTCATCCTTCGCGAAAGGCACGGACCCAGTTTCCGACCTTGCCTCCGCTTCATGGCAAGAAGGTAGCAACCTTTGTCGTCCATTCACTATCTGCCGGCAACGCCAAACAGGAGTTCACCGAGCAGTTCAGTTCCAAGGGCGCACAGATCCTTTCCGCTGGCCAGATTCGCAACAGAAGCCTGGCTCAAGACTCGCAAAAGTTTGCAGCCGAAGTACTGCACGCGCTTTACAAGTAGTTCTCCAAGCGCAACTAGAGAGCCCTCGAGCGCCTCAGCTGGATTCAGCAGGGGCGCTCGAGCTTTGGTGAGAAAACTAAAAAGGACCTAGTGAAAAGGCGTAGCGCTAGAGTTCATTCGGCCAACGCCCTCTTCCTTGACTCTTCCAATGCTTTGATCATTTCGAGATCAGCCGATCCATCGCTGTTTGGTTCCGGCTTCAGAGACCGCCCCGCCAAGGCTGACAGCGTGGCAGCTGCACTCTGCTCAAGCGCGGACAAGTTGTATCCGCCCTCCAAAAAGGCAACGACCTTTGCCTTGGGAACGAGTTGCTTGATCCAGAGGGTGAGATCGCAGAAGTCGGCCGATGTCAGACCCATTTCGGTGAGAGGATCCAGCCTGTGAGCATCGAAGCCCGCTGAGATCAGGGTCCATGTGGGAGAAAAATCTTCAATCACCCGAGCGGCCATTCGCTCCAATGCCTCCAAATATGTTGGCCCCGTGGTATCGGCGTGAAATGGAAGGTTCAGTGTGTAGCCTTTCCCGGCGCCAGAGCCGACCTCTCGCGCCCTGCCCGTGCCTGGATATAGCGGATATTGATGGGCAGAGACATACAAGACGGAGGGGCTGTAAAAAAAGATCTCCTGAGTCCCGTTGCCGTGATGAGCATCGAAATCGTAAACAAGAACCCTCTCTCCACGAGAAACGAGGTCTGCGGCGAGCACAGCGACGTTGTTGATCAGACAGAACCCCATCGCTCGATCACTTACCGCATGATGTCCAGGCGGCCTCACCGCAAGAAAAGCGGCCTCAGCCTCACCTGCTCTGATCTTGGCTGCCGCACCGATCCCAGCCCCGGCAGCAAGAATTGCCGCATCCCATGAGCCGACGCTCGCTGAAGTGTCTGGATCGAGCATGCCTCCACCCATCAGGCAGAATCTCCTGAGCGCTTCTATGTAGGAGGGCTCGTGAACCCGGGTCAGCTCCTCTTGGGTGGCCGGCTCAGGAACAAAGTACTCGATAGCGTCCTTGACGCCACTGGTGTCGATTCCACGCCTTACCGCAAGAAGTCTTTCCGCGGATTCCGGATGCAGAGATCCAGTGTCATGCTCAGCGTATCTAGGATGAGTCCCAAATAAAATAACCATCTACGTATATCCTACAATCAATCTTCATGTAGCATTTGCAGGCTGCAAATACTCAGCGACAACTCAGAGCTGGAAGTCCATTGGATACGAAACCGTCGGAGATAATCGAGGCTTACGGTCAACACTTGAAGGTAAGTCCCTGGCACAACTCTTCTGAAGCCGCAATCATCACCCCGCTGACAGCCTTCCAGCGTCTCAACACCAAAGCTGTCCAGATGGGCATAGATAACGCCAGGAAATCCGGATACCGGGTCATCTACACCAGCGCCCTAATGGACCCTGAGACGCCTGGATTCTTTCAATCAGGCTTCACCCTAAGAGAACAGCTCTATGTACTCAGGCATTCGCTCGCAGCGCTTCCTGAAAGGCCGGTAACTGAAGGGGTCAAGATTCGCAAACCGCGTAGCGCCGAAATCGCCGAGGTAGTCGAGGTTGACATAAGATGCTTCGACAGCTTTTGGACCATGGATAGAGACGGTCTGCGCGAAGCGATCGAAGCAACGACACGGGCGCGTTTCCGTATCGCCGTGCACCGCGAGGAGACGAAACCCGACCGCATCGTTGGCTATGCAATTACCGGACTGGGGGACAAGAAAGGCTACCTTCAGCGCCTTGCTGTCGATCCGGAATTCCAGGGCAGAGGGATTGCCCAGCAGCTTGTGGATGATGGCTTCGAATGGCTACGTTTCTGGAGAGCTCGCGAGGAGTTCGTGAACACGCAGACCAAAAACGAGAGGGCTCTCAGCTTCTATTTGAAGATGGGGTTCCAGCTGCTAGACGATAGACTGAACATCCTCGAGTTCGACCTTGGTGCCTGAAATTGCGCAAGGAACTGTCTATTGCGGCTACCGTTCTGGCTAGCGTTCTATGTCATGATATTCGCCATACATGGGCTGAAATCGACACCCGCTGGGCAGTGAACCAAGATGTCTGATCATCGCGTGCATGCCCGTCGAGAAAGGCCCAGACGCATTCCTCCCTGGCGGGGACCGATGCTCCTGGCTCTAATAGTGATCTTGGTAGGGGTCTTTGTGCTCCAACAGAAGCCACACAAGCCCCAGACACCAACAACCAGATCGACTACGACGACTCAGGCGAGTCGATCAACCGCCGCCAGCACGCCATCAGCGCATCAAGACTCCCTGCAAATATCCTCCGGTCCGACATGGATCCACCTCCAGTCCCTTCAATCGTTGACGCTTTATACCGCCTCACTTTCAACTCAACAAGGTGTCGCGGTCTCACTGGAACTGTTTCCAAAGATCCAGTCGAGATCGGAATTCCAGGTGATCATGAAATATGGCCTGAAGTCCCTGCCGATAGCCTCTTCCCCTCCAGTAGATCTGACTCAGCTCTCACATGACTCGACAGGAAATCCCCAACTCAACTTCGAGGTGTCGGAGTCTGCGCGTCAAAGCTCAGCAGGCGCCACAGCCACCAGCTATATCCAAATTCCATACTGCTCTCCAAACTGCTCCGGCGTCTATCCCATGCTGGCTGTGTTCGTTGAAGGCTCGCAGATAATTGGGACCGCGCTAACTGAGATTGCACTAGAGCCTTCCGTCCAGACCTCGACTCCCTTGAACGTCGCCTTGGTTGTCCAAGCCCCGTTCACAGGCAATTCTAAGAACGATCTCAACGCATTGTCGCTGCTTGTGTCGGCGATAAATGCCAACCCAACGGCGGATGTGACTCTCAACATTCCTGGCGCCATTATGGCAGAAGCGGCTTCGTCGAATTCTCCCGTCGTCAAAAAGACCGTGGCCCAATTGTTGAGCTGGGCGCAGAAGCCAAACCATCAGATCATCACTTCAGGCTACGTCCCGCTGAATCTTCCCCAGCTCGCGTCGTCTGGCCTTACCCGATTGATTGATTCAGAATTTGTAGCCGGGAGGAACGAGGCGGAGCAGGTCCTTCACCAAAAGTTCGCCACCTTGGGACCGATCGCGGTTCATGGCGGCCTCACCACTCAGACTGCTGCCACGCTTTTTGACCTTGGCATCTCCAAGGTTGTGCTACCGGACAAGTACTTCCAACCCTTTAGCGAAAAATTCACTCTTTCCAAGCCATTTCTGATATCTGCCAACTACTCCCAAGATCTAACCGTGCTTGCAGAAGACGGTCAGCTCCAGAGCGATATCGCCACCGGCACCCTCCCCTATCAAGGCGCCAACCAGCTCTCCACAGACTTGGCACAGATCTACTTTGACCAGCCGAACGACTCCACCCCTCGAGTCGTGAGCACCCTGTACCAGATCTCTAATTCAGAGGACGCAGCAAAACTTGATCAGATTCTCAGCGATTTGGCAACCTCCCCGTTTTTAAAGACCGTCGACCTAAACAGTGCCTTCGCTCTCACCTCAAGCGAACCGATGAACGAGGGGAGACTCGCACGCCCGGCGGCATACTCCATTCTCGACACCACAAGATTTCAGAGCCTCGCCAATGACATCTCGTCGCTCAGCTCTTCACTGGGCCAAAACAGCCAGCTCACTCAGGCCAATTTCGACCTCATGACCTCTGCCGCCTCGACACTTCGCCCTTCTGCATCGAACGGCTTCCTCCAAGAGAGCCAGACCGCGATCTCCAGGGTCTCTAGCATGGTCTCATTATCAGCCAACAAGTCCTTCACTGTAACCGCGAGGAAGGTCCGGCTACCGATAGCAATCAGCTCCCAGCTGAAGGTCCCGTTCAAAGGAGTCCTGGTGATCACCTCCGACAGGCTGTCCTTCCCGAATGGCAACAAGATTCCGGTCGTGCTCAACGGGCCTAATACAACTTTGTCGATACCCATATATGCGGAGACGCTCGGTATCTATTTGATCTCTGCAAAGCTGGTCACTACCAATGGCCAACTTGTCGTAGCTCATACCTCTATTGAGATCCGTTCCACCGCCTTCTCCGCGGTAGGCATAATCCTGACCCTTGGCGCGTTCCTTGTTCTGTTGCTTTGGTGGATCCAGTCCTTCCGGCGTGGCCATCAACGCAACAGGCGCCTGGTACGAGAAAAGACCTAGATGTCGTGGTCATATTGAGAAAAACGAAGGGGAAAAACAGCTCCGGCTCAACAAGGGTCAACGCGCTTGCAATGGCGTCTGGGACGCTGGCATCGAGATTGACCGGCCTTCTTAGGCTGCTCGCCCTGGCCTATGCACTGGGAATAGGGCCGTTCTCAGACTCGTTCAACCTAGCCAACAACACCCCAAATATCATCTACGACCTGCTTTTGGGCGGGATAATCTCAGCATCTATACTGCCGGTATTCGTAGGCCATTTGGCGAAAGACAATGACAGGACCGCATGGGACTCGATCTCCTCAGTCTTCAGCGTCGGTCTGGTTCTGCTTGTAATTGGCACAGTACTTTTCGAGTTTGCCGCACCTGGGATCATCCACCTCTATCTGGTAGTCAACCATTCCCAGATCGCTTCAGAGCAGCAGAGAGTCGCTACACTCTTGCTTCGATACTTCGCGCCTCAGCTACTCTTCTATGGTCTCATCGCGATCCTGACCGCCGTGCTGAATGCAAGATCCGTCTTTGCGCCACCTGCATACGCGCCGGTTGTCAACAACATCGTGGCAATAATCGTATTTCTGGCCTTTGCAACGATAAAAAAGTCTCTTGCTCTCGGAACGATTCACGCCTTATCCCCCGCCGTTCTCCTTCTCGGAATTGGGACGACCGCAGGAGTGGCGCTTCAGTTCCTTTTCCTGATCCCATACCTTGAAAAAGCCGGAGCGAGGCTAAGCTTCCAACCAAATTTCCGAAACCCGGCCATCAAAGAGATCAGTTCCATTTCAACCTGGACACTCGGTTTCGTAATCGCAAATCAAGTGGCACTCTTTTCCGTCCTTGCCATTGCCGCCGGTTCGACGCCTGGAACCGTCAGCGCCTACTCCTACGGCTACATCTTCTTCCAGCTACCCTATGGCGTAGCTGCGTACTCGATCATGGCAGCAATGATGCCTGAACTTGCCCATGTGCACAGCAAGGGTGATGTGGCGAAGTACAAAAAGAGGTTGGGGACGGGCCTGCGATCCTCGGTGACGATTATGATTCCTGCGGCGTTCGCCTATCTCGCCATAGCCAAACCGATGCTGACGCTGCTGTTAGCACATGGCGCCGTCCATGCAAGTGGTGTAGTTCTCACTGTGCAGACACTGCAAGGATTCGCTATCGGCCTTCCAGGCTTCGCCGGTTATCTCGCCGTCGTGCAGGCATACCAGTCAATCAAGAATACAAAAGTTGTCTTTTTTCTGTATCTATTGGAAAACGGC
>JAJYVK010000091.1 GCA_021792075.1 Actinomycetes bacterium
GTTCCTCTAGGCTGGCTAGGTAAGAAACTTGCGCCCTCGGCAGGATTCGAACCTGCGCGCCCGGCTCCGGAGGCCGGTGCTCTATCCCCTGAGCTACGAGGGCACATAAGTCAGAGTAGCGCAGGGTTTCAAGGTTCGTTACGCTATCGGCATTGTAGCTGGTGGGCTGGGTTTCGTTATCTGGGATGAATTTGACGAGGTGGCAATTAGGTGAGCAGTGTTCGAGATATGATCGCGGCGGCGCTTTCTGCCGCAATGGGGAGTCTAGGGGTGGAGATGGAACCCTCGCTTTTCATTGTGGAAAGGCCGGCCCGTATCGAACATGGGGAGTTTTCCACCAATGTGGCTATGGTCGCAGCCAAGGAGCTCGGGGAGAAGCCAAGGGTGCTCGCAGAGAAGATCTGTGGCTATCTAACAGACAATCCGGTCAGATACCAGAGCAGGTTGGAGATCGCAGGCCCTGGCTTCATCAACTTCTTTCTGGACTACGGCTATCTTCATGACGAGCTTGTTCAGGTAGTGGAACAGGGAGAGGTGTCGTTCGCTAGGTCGGATATAGGCGCTGGTGAACGGGTGCAGCTCGAATTCTGTTCAGCCAATCCGACGGGGCCGCTTCATGTCGGAAATGGATGGTGGGCGTCCTATGGCGACGCCCTCGCACGGCTGCTGAGGCGCTGCGGCTACAAGGTTTCAACTGAATATTACGTAAACGATACGGGTGGGCAGATAAGAAGGCTTGGAGAGTCGCTTCTTGCGCGCAGGGCTGGTCGGGAAGTAGAGGAAGAGGGTTACCAGGGCGACTACGTAAAGGAGCTGGCTAAAAGGTACACGGGGCCAGATGATGTGATGATCGCCGGCAAATGGGCTGCCGAGGAGAATCTTGCGACCATCAAGGCTTCTTTGGACAAACTCGACATCCACTTCGACGTGTGGTTTTCACAGGCATCAATAGAGGAGTCTGGGGCGGTCCAGGAGATCGTGGATCTTCTTGCTTCGAAGGGGCTGATCGTCGAGGAGGAGTCAAAGAAGATCTTTCTCTCGACCAGGTTTGGCGACTCGAGGGATCGCTATCTGGTCAAGGCTGGTGGTGATTTCACCTATTTGGCTGGTGACATTGCGTACCACTACAACAAGTTCGTATTGAGGGGTTTTCAAAGGGTTATCGATATCTTTGGGGCTGACCACCATGGCCAGGTGGCTTCTCTCAAAGCGGCGATGGATGCACTGGGCGTGGGATCCGCACGACTTGAAATACTTCTGGGTCAGATGGTATCGCTTCTCTCGGGAGAAGACAGATTGAAATTCTCAAAGCGGAAGGGGAATTTGATCCCGCTCGATGACCTGTTAGATGAGCTGGGCCCATCGGCTACGAGGTTGCTTTCGCTGTCCACTTCGATCGATAGGGCCACTTCGGTAGATATCGAGAAGGTCAAGGCAGAGTCGATGGACAATCCTGTCTATTACATCCAATACGCTCATGCCAGGATGGCCTCAATAGAGAGGGTGAGGGATCAGCGTGGCATCGTCTTGCCAGAGATCTCCAAGGTTAACCTGTCTCTTTTGGACCATCCAAGGGAACTCGCTCTTTTGAGAGAGCTGAGGACCTTGCCTGAAGTGGTGGAAGACGCTGCCCTTGAGAGGGCGCCCTACAAGATTGCCAATTGGCTCAAGGACTTTTCCGGACTGTTCCACAGCTTCTACCACGACTGCTATGTAATTTCGGATGCAGTAGCAATAGATCTGACTTATGCAAGGCTTTATCTTGTTGCCGGCTGCAAGGTGGCGATCAGGGTGGCCCTGTCGCTCCTTGGAGTTGAAGCATTGGAGCAGATGTGATGGACGAGACTCAAAGCCAGGTTGCGGATCCGACTGAACCTATACCTCTGCACCTCTTACCCCAGGGTTGCGGCGTAGGCCGTGACGGAGCCCTTTGGATCAGGGGGCAAAGAGTTTCCGATTTGGTCAAAGAGTTTGGAACGCCTCTTTTCATCTACGACGAGGAACAGATCAGATCGCGAGCGAAGGAGCTTAAAGCGCATTTTGGTTCTGATGTGGCGTACGCTTCGAAGGCATTTTTATGCAAAGCGATGGCCAGGCTGGTAGACGAGGAAGGCCTGCACATTGATGTCGCGTCTGGCGGCGAGCTTTCTGTAGTGCTCAGCGTTGGGTTTCCTCCAGAGCGGATAGTGATGCACGGCAACAACAAGTCGGTGGCGGAGCTTGAACTGGCGATCTCTGCGGGAGTCGGGCGGATTGTGATCGATTCGTTCGATGAGATCGAGAGACTTGAGTCACTTATTCCCAGGGGACATCCTATCGAGGTATGGATTCGGGTAACCCCTGGGGTCGAGGCCCACACCCACGAGTTCATCATGACTGGACAGGATGACTCGAAATTTGGCTTTGGGCTGCTTTCCGGAGATGCAAAGATTGCGCTGGATAGGCTGAAGCTGTCGGAGCGGCTCAACCTTGTCGGTCTGCATGCCCACATTGGAAGCCAGATTTTTTCTCTTGACTCCTTTGTCAAGGAGGTGGAGGTGCTCGCACCATTCTTTGCCTCCGCTGGAGTTGAGGAACTCAACTTCGGAGGAGGCCTGGGAATCCCATATGTTTCCGGCGAGCCTGTCATAGAGTTTTCGGACTGGGCTGCAGCACTTAAAGACAGCGTCAAGGCTGCGGGGATCCCCTCATCTGCACGGATTATGGTAGAGCCAGGCAGGTCGCTAGTAGGTCCAACTGCTATGACGGTGTATGAGATCGGGACCATTAAAGAGATACAGGGAATTCGCACCTACGTGAGCGTTGACGGGGGAATGAGTGACAATCCGCGTCCGGTGCTCTATGGAAGTGGATATGAGACGTTTCTGGTAGACAGTGTCTTTGCGCGTCGCGAGCGACGAGTGACCGTGGTGGGGAAGCACTGCGAGTCGGGCGACATATTGGTAAAGGAGGGCCAGCTCCCATCCGCTGCCAAGGTCGGTGATCTCTTGGCGACTCCGGTTACGGGAGCATATGGCTACTCGATGGCGTCAAATTACAATAAAGTTGGGCGACCGGCGGTGGTATTTGTGAACAACCGGGGATATCGCCTGGTGCTGCGGCGAGAGACCGTCAGCGATCTTCTCTCGCTCGACCTCGGCTAAGGTCGATTCAACCGGAGAGCAGTTTGGGATTAGAGTCGAAAAGCCGGGCCATGTGGGTTCCGTCAGCTCTCACAAGGGTTGGCAGCGCAGAATGGCGCTAAGTTGGAGAGGTGAGTTCAATACCGGTTCGTTTGGGAATATTGGGGTGTGGCAATGTAGGTGCAGCCCTGGTCAAGATCATCCTCGATGACCAGAGCCTGATAGAGTCACAAACCGGCGAGGTTCTTGAGATAGCTGCAATAGCGGTTCGGGACCTTTCAGCCGAACGCCCAAGCTGGGTTCCCAGAGAGCTCTTGACCGATGACCCGTTCTCGGTAGCGACCGATCCCTCGATCGACATTGTGGTTGAGGTGATGGGGGGCTACGATCCGGCGAAGGCTTTGATCGAGGAGGCATTGGGTTCTAAGAAGTCAGTGGTGACGGCGAATAAGACCCTTCTTTCGGATTTTGGCGAGGAGATCGCCGCCCTTGCTCGAAGCCATGGTCGCGATGTCTTCTTCGAGGCCGCCGTGGCCGGTGGGATACCTCTGATCAGATCGCTGAAGGTCTCCTTGGCAGCGGAGAGGGTTCGCAGGGTCACGGGAATAGTTAACGGCACCACAAATTTCATACTTACAAAGATGTCAGAGGAGCAGATCTCCTATCGAGACGCGCTCAATAGAGCCCAGGAACTGGGCTATGCCGAGGCGGATCCGAGTGCCGATGTCGAGGGAATCGACGCCAGTGCCAAAGCCGCTATCCTCGCCTCCATTGCCTTCGGGCGCAGAGTGCAGCTAAGTGACGTGTCCCGCGAAGGCATTACCTCTGTGACTCTGGATGACTTCGCATTTGCCAAGCGCCACGGATACACGCTCAAGCTCCTGGCAATTTGCGAGTGGGTCGAGTCGGCCCAAGGAGGGGAGGGAAGCATCTCGGTTCGCGTCCACCCTGCGATGGTCCCGGTCACGCACCCTTTGGCATCTGTGCGTGATGCTTTTAACGCGGTCTTTGTTGAAGGCGATTCTGTGGGCGAGTTGATGTTTTACGGAAGAGGTGCTGGAGGAATGCCCACGGCGTCCGCCGTTCTGGGGGACATTATTGATGCGGCTCACAACCTGCGCTACGGCTCGATGGAGCGCCATGTCGCTCGTCCCGCCGCCAGAATACTGGCCTTCGACGAGCTAAAGTATCAGTTCTACATAGCCATCGACGTGAGTGATCGGCCGGGTGTTCTCGCCCAGGTCGCGACCGTGTTTGGCGACAACGGGGTGTCGATAATGTCTATGGAACAGGTCGGCCTTGGTAGTGAAGCGCGGCTGATCTTCATAACGCACCTTGCCAAGGAGCGGGCGCTGCAGAAGACACTGGCTGAGGTCAGGAACCTCGACGCCGTGGAACGGCTTGTCGGCTTCATAAGAGTGTTAGGCAGTTGACAATGGGGCTCAATTACAACTTGGGCATAGTGATGACGAGGTCCTAAGAGATGGCAGAGAATTCCGGCAGGCCAGATCGAGAACGCATGGTGTGGCGCGGCGTTGTGGAGGAGTATCGCCGTTTCATGCCGGTCAATGACAAGACGCCGATTGTAACCCTTGGCGAAGGCAGAACCCCGCTGATCTATGCGCCCGTGCTTTCGAGCATCAAATCTGCAAAGGTGTACCTCAAATATGAGGGCGGAAATCCAACCGGCTCCTTCAAGGACCGGGGGATGACTCTGGCCATTTCAAAGGCGGCCGAAGAGGGCAGCCAGACAGTCGTTTGCGCTTCAACGGGTAACACATCTGCTTCAGCGGCGGCCTATGCCTCAAAGGCCGGAATGACCTGTGCCGTGCTCATACCAGAGGGGTACATAGCACTCGGAAAACTTGCCCAGGCTCTCATCTACGGTGCCAAAGTAATGCAAATAAAGGGAAATTTCGATCAAGCTCTCGAAATTGTCCGCGAGCTGGGAGAGAATTCGGAAAAAGTCACCGTTGTCAACTCGATAAACCCCTACCGGATCGAGGGTCAAAAGACCGGAGCTTTCGAGATCATCGACACCTTGGGTGTTGTGCCCGACTACCACTTCATCCCGGTTGGCAACGCCGGAAACATCACAGCCTACTGGAAGGGCTACCAGGAGTACTACAAGGAAGGGATCTCTTCGTCCTTACCTAAAATGATGGGATTTCAGGCCGCAGGTGCAGCGCCTATAGTTCTGGGACATGTCGTGGAGCGTCCGGAAACGGTTGCGACGGCGATTCGCATAGGCAATCCCGCCTCATGGGACAATGCCGTACGGGCAAGGGACGAGTCCGGAGGGGTAATAAGAGCTGTCGAGGATAGCGAGATCCTGGAGGCCTATAGATTTCTCGCCACGAAGGAGTCGGTATTCTGTGAACCCGCGTCGGCTGCGTCTGTAGCGGGCCTGATGAAGACCGAAGTGAAGCCGGGCTCCGTTGTTGTGTGCGTACTAACAGGACACGGCCTGAAGGATCCCGATGTCGCCATCTCGCAGATCTCGGTGCCAGAAGCTGTTGACGCTACCTACGAGGCGATATCGAAGGAGCTTGGGATCTGAATGTCGCATGTTGGCGACAAGTTGCTAGAGTGGATTTAAGGCACCCTCGCCGTAGGGATTGTTTCGGTAGCTGGAATTCTCCGAGTTGTGAACATTCTGGCGAAATCTTTTTCCTCTAAACGTTTGAGTTGACGCGACTCAGATGTGCCGTTGGATTTGAGTAGGGTGCCGGGTTGTGCTAGAAACTAGGTAATGCGCTAGTAGCAGGTTACTTGCTACCTGGACTGATCAACTCCATCCCGGGGAAAAGGCTCATAGAGGCAAAATACCTGAAAAAACCACGAAATCACACGCGTTCTTGAGGTGGTTATGCTGTGGCGGGCTCTAAAGGAGCAATGTTGAACAATTTCGAATTCATTGTTGAGTGGAAGAGGTGCAGATGAGCACTGAGTCTCAGCTTGAGCGCTCGGTTCTTGAGAAGAAGGACAGGAGCGAACTCTCTCAAATAGCTGGAGCGATGCAGATTAAGACGACGACCAGGACGAAAAAGTCCGACCTGATCGACCTAATCCTTGTTGGTGCAGGGGTGGGCAGCCGTAGCGAACCCTCTTCATCTATGACTACTACGAAGACGCGCGGTGCCAGGAGCACCAAGAGTGCGCCCAAGACGGAACAAGCGGTCTCGCCAAATGGCTTGCCCGAAAGTGCGGAGTCAGCTGCTGAGCGGACTGTGGAGACACCGCCTCCGGCGCAGCCGCCTGCTTCGGAGACTGCAGTGCCGCCACCCATCGTGGTCACAAGCTCGACCATGTCACGACGGCGCGCAATCAGTCCGCGTAACGGGTCAAAGGGTCATGCCACGC
>JAJYVK010000092.1 GCA_021792075.1 Actinomycetes bacterium
CTCTGCAATTGGAAAATCGTCGAAACTGACAAATGCAATATTTGTTCGATCGTGACTGTGCAGATACCGGACAACATCTAGTGAAGCCACCGCATTGGCCGAAAACAGAGCCGTTGGCGGGCAGTCAAGCGAGAAGGTTCGAGACAATTCCCGAAACTCACCATCTCCAGTACGCACGTGGGGAACGATGAGGTCTGGATCATATTCGATACCCGCGTCGATTAGCGAAGCCTTGTAGCCGTCGAGACGTTCGCGAATTGGAAATCGTTCGATAGCTGTACCGACAAAAGCAACGCGACGATGGCCCTGGGCGAGAAGGTGCGTTGTCGCACGACGCGCGCTTCCTTTGTTGTCAATCAAGACTGTATCGACGTCGAGACCCGGGGCGGGTCGGTCTATGAAGACGACCGGTACACCCCCGGGGCCGAGCGGCAACTGCTGACTCGCGTAGTCGAGCCCGCATGGCACAATTATCAATCCACAAACAGACCGATGAAGGAGACCAAGTACGACGGCGCGTTCTTGATCGGGAGTTTGTCCAGCACTGGCAATAATCAAAAACAGACCCGCAGACCGCGCTAACTCTTCAACCGCTTCCGTGACAGCAGCGAAGAACGGGTCACTGATCGTCTCGACAACGAGACCGATTGCTTCGTCGCGTCCAGTACGCAATGAACGCGCCAACGGGTTCGGTCGGTAGTTGAGTGCCCTGATCGCAGATCTAACCTTTGCAGCAGTGGCATCGGTGACTTCCCGATCGTCATTGACGACGCGCGAGACCGTCTTGATGCTCACGCCTGCAAGCTGAGCGACATCCCGCAACGTTGGCGGTGACCTCATTGGCCAGCTTCGCCCAGATGGCCAGCACCAACAGGTCTGCACGGAGGCAAATCCGTCAACAATTGTTCCACCCGGCGCACATCGACACCTCCTGCTAAGGGATTCTCACAGGAGGCCGATGCAACGGCAATGGCAAAGCGCACTGACTCAATCCATGAATGGTGAGCTTCGAGCGCCTGAACGAGTCCGCCGACAAGCGAATCTCCGGCTCCAATAGGGCTCACAACATTCACTGTCGGAGCCGGGCACCACATAACGTCATCATCGGAGTCACAGGCAGCACCATGGCTTCCAGCGCTTACGATGACATGATGAGCACCGAGTCGCTGCAATCCGACGACAGCCGCAGCCGCACGCTCGATAACATCGGTTCCACTTGGGTCGACTTCTTCGCTAGTCGTGCCGACAAGCAGCGCCTCCGCCTCCGCAAGATTGGGGCTCACAACGTCTGGTCGGACGTCGAGAGCACGAGCGAGAGCCGAGCCCGTCGCATCCACAACAGTGCGCAGACCAGAGGCCTTTGCTGCCAGGACGACCTGGGCGTACGCGTCCACAGCTGATCCGGGAGGCAAGCTTCCCGAACAAGAAAGGCTCTGGTGGTTAGGCGCGATCGCTGTGACCAGCTCGACAAGCTTCCGCCAATCTGCTGCACGGGTTTGCACGCCCGGTTCGTTGAGGACAGTAACGCGTCCAGTCGCCTCAAGGAGGATAGTCGCTTGCCGCACAGAACCGTCGACCTCTATCCCCGACAGCTCAGCGTGTTCTTTATCGGCAAGCGCACGAAGTTCCGTAAGATCATGTCTTGGAAGAAACGCAATCAAACTTCCCCGTTGATCAAGACTTCGCGCGACACGAGCGACATTCACTCCCTTGCCGCCTAGAGTCGCTATCGCACTTCCCGTACGATGCACGTTACCGGGTATCAATTCGGTAAGGCTAATAGTCCTATCGATGCACACATTTGGGTTAACGATTAGCACAACTGTGTCCCCATCAACCCTGAGTTTCCACCATTTGAATAAAATCCCAATTCCATAAGAGCTTCGCGAACTTGGTCGTCAACGGCGCGTGCGGCATCGATCTTTATGTGACTGACTACCGGACGGCCTTGTACCGAGGCGGCACGGATCCTTTCTGGGTTATCGAACTTCCGCGTGTCGCGCGACGCGCCACGATGGACAAGCCTCTCAAGCAATAGATCCGGTGGACAATCCAGATAGCACAGCGCGACACCTTCAGATCCACTTGATCTTCTGCAAGCATGCAGTTGATTGACTACCTTTTCCCATTTTGAGACGGAGTTGCGCTCTTGTGTAAACGGCGCAACAACAATGACACGACATCCCACAGCCAGGTTCGCCGCCGCTGTGCTAAGGAGACAGGAGTAGCGTGCGTTGCGCAGACTCGTCGACCATTGTCCACCTTCTGACGCGTCCAAATCCGCTTGGCTGCCGAAGTGCAGTAGCAGCATCTCGGTTAGGGCATCTGTCACATCGTCGAGATCGAGAACAGCAGAACCGAGCACGGTAGCGAGTCGCCTCGCGAACGTCGTCTTACCGCAACCCGCCGGTCCGCTAACAACGATCGCCCTTGGTCCAAGACCATTGGACTGCACCATCTGCCCCACAATTCCCTCGCGTGGCGGGCCGTGGACGGGTGAGCACCTGCCCACCCGTCCACGGCCGCAACGATGCCGTCCAGTTGGCCTACCAAACTTGGAGGATGATCTTCTGGCGGCGAGTCATCGTTGAACTAGCTTTCAGCCAGCGAGAGCGGCCAACGAGGACTGGTAGTAGTACTTCGTGATGTTCGGGTTGTGCGAGTTCGCCGTCGTGGCGACGATATTAGGCACTAGTGTTGCCTTCGGAACAGCAGACTTGTGTCCCGTCAAGATGTCGTAGGCGTACTTGACTCCATCGGCTCCCTCGACGGCCGGCTGCTGAATAACCAGAACGTTGATAACACCACTCTGCAGGAGCTTTACCGTCGCAGGTTCAGCGTCGTAGCCGGCGACGAAGATCTTTCCTTTCTTGCCAGCTGACGCAATCGCTTCACCTGCGCCTTGGGCACCGTAGAGGTTCGTGCCGAAGATGCCAACTAGCTTCGGAAACTTAAGAACCATGTCCTTCGTCTGGCTAGCGGCAAGCGTTGGACTGTCCGTGTTGTATTCGACTGCGGCAACCGACATCTTTGGGTACTTCTTGATCTGAGCCAGGAAGCCCGCCTGGCGAGCGTCTGTGGTGGAGATGCCTGGGTTGACATTATCAACGGCTACCTGGCCTGTGTAATGCGCCAGCTTTGCAATTGTCTCGGCCGCAAGCTCGCCACCCTGGAAGTTGTCGGACGTGATGCGAGCGTCCAGGATGCTCGTGTCGGTGAGCGTCGTGTCAACCGATATGACGGGAATGCCAGCTGAGAGAAACTTCTGAATAGGAGCCTTCAGCGCGACATCATCCGTCGGGGCAATCAGAAGCGCGCTCGGGTGTTCGGCCAGAAGAGAGTTCACCACCGGTAGCTGCGATTCCGGACTGAAGGTCGTTCCACCTTGCCATGTGAGGGTGACACCAAGCTTCTTCGCTTCAGCCGCTGCGCCACGCTCCATGGTGATATAGAACGGATCCGTTGTCAGCCCGGGAACAAGGGCAATCGTAAATTTATGTGCTGCCTTTGACACCCTTGAAACCAACCCGTTCGGTGTCGCCGCCGAGGATGGCGTGACCGCCCCCAATGTGACCCCAGCAGTTCCAGCGACCATAAAAGCCGTCGCTCCAAGTGCGCGAGCCTTCCGTCGAGCAGAGCCGCACTGCCTCCTGCTAGTCTTCCTGGACATTGCTACCCCCTTCATTTTCATATCTAATTTCCCCTTATCTAGAGGTCGCTACAAGATATATCTCAGTCGTCGTTTGGACTCTTCTCAACTGTTAGTCAGTCCCAACCTTGGTGCGAACTCGATCGACAGCCACAGCACCAATCACGACCGCTCCGATAGCCACTTGCTGCCAAAATGATTGGACATTCGCCAATACGAGACCGGTAGTCAGCACAGCGATGATTGATGTGCCGACGACCGTGCCGAACATTGTCCCTCGGCCGCCGAAGATGCTTGCACCTCCGATCACGACCGACGCAATCGCGTACAGCTCATCGTTCGCTCCTGCAATTGGCGATGCTGCAGAAAAGTTGGCCGTCACGAGAAGACCTGCAGCTGCTGCGAGCAGACCGGAGATCATGTACACCTTTATAAGATGTCGATCAACATTTATTCCGGCACGACGCGCCGCAATCTCATTCGAACCAATTGCATAGGTGCGAAGCCCAAATCGAGTGCGAGCCAGTAGGTAACCAAATAGAACAGCGAGAACGAGAGCAATCAAGACCGTTACAGGTAACCAACCCGACAGGACGCTCTCGGTCCCGAGTCGAGTCACAAATCCCGGTAGGGTTGTAACCTCTGTCGCGTTGTTGAGCAAGTCAGTCGCGCCAGTGATAGCAGTAAGCGTGCCAAGTGTTACAATAAACGGCGGGAGTTTCATCTTCGTGATCACGACGCCGTTGACGATACCGATAGCGGCGCCAGTCGCCAACATCAACAAGATTCCAGCGGTTGCAGCGAAACCGCCCCCAATGTGGGAACCAATCATGTTTGCCATCAGAATGGAGCCGGCCATCGAGGAGAAGCCCAGTGTTGCACCATCTGCGAGATCGATTCCCGCTGTGATGATCACAAACGTTTGGCCAATGGCAAGAATGAGGTATTCAACAGCATATTCCGAGGTAGCCAGCCACGCTGCCTTCGTATACAAGTCCGGTGCAACTGCGCCAAAAACGATGACGATGACGACAAGAACACCCAAGGTCCACAAGGCACCGATGCGCTCCATGAAGCGTTGGAACCAGGGCACACGGTCCGGCATCTCGCCAGAGGGAGCATCCGAATTGTCGATCTCACGGGGAGCGGTTGTCAGCGCCATTATGCGTTTGCTTTCGCCCCAAAGAGCGCTGCTCCCGTGATCCAACTGACTATCTCGTCGACATGGGTCTCCGATGGACGGAGCTCGGCGATAATGCGACCGTGAAAAAGAACCAGAATCCGGTCACAGATCTCATAGACCTGTGGAATGTTATGGCTGATAAGTAGTACCGGCGTTCCATTTCCGGCGACATTCTTGATAAGATCCGCCACCTTTGCCTGCTGTTCGACGCCCAAGGCTGCTGTCGGCTCATCCATTAAAATGACCTGTGAGCCCCACGCGACAGCGCGACCGACGGCTACCGCCTGTCGCTGCCCACCGGAAAGTCGACCGACCCTGTTCGTCACCGATGAAATTCGAATCCTGGTGCGCTCGAGATCACCGACGCTTCGTTGCATCATCGTCTTGCGATCGAGCCAGCCAATCCAGCCCAGCGGCCCACGCACGATTTCCTCTCGACCGAGGAATAGGTTCGCCCAGATGCTGAGATCCGGCGCGAGTGCGAGGTCTTGATAGACCGTCTCGATTCCCGCGTCCCGGGCGTCGCTCGGCGACTTAAATGACACTTCCCTCCCCGAAACGTATATCTGGCCGCTAGTCGGCTCAAGCGCTCCAGATATTATGTTCACCAAGGTTGACTTACCGGCTCCGTTGTCGCCAACCAAGCCAACAATTTCGTTGGGGAAGAGTTTCATATTGATCTCGTGAAGCGCGTGGATGCTGCCATAGCGCTTCGTGATGCTGCGCACCTCGACAACCGGCGTGCTTCCGTCACCTACCGGATGCGACGTCACGTCACTTCGACCGTTCACGCTCACCCCCCTATCCGTGCAACGCCTCGGACTAACTCCCACTAGTACGGCGACGAGATGACATCGATGTCATCGGAAGGACCGCACAACCGAACCTGCGATGACCTTGTGACCCCCAACTCCTGAGGTGATTCAAACGCGCTCTGACAAGGTTGTCAAGGCCCCGAGATCGCGACGCCTCAGCACGCGTGAACCCGTGGTGGCCGCCCTCAAGATGCATAACCTGTCCGAGGCATGACCGCGGTTGCGTGCACATCCTCCGGTCGAACAGCTAGTGCCCTGACAGGAATCGTTGGTGGGGGTGGTCCACCAGCTGGGTGCCAGATGTTGTCACGCTGATGGCATGGCTCAACAGCGGCTACGGGTGCGCCGGCTCACCGATGAGGAGGGCCGTCAGCTCCAGCGGATCGTGCGGCGCGGCGCAGGCGAGACCGACAAGTCGATCGTGAAGTGGCGACGGTCGATGGTGGTGCTCGCCACGGCCGGCGGCAACAGTGTCGAGGCCATCGCCCGGTTGACCCAGACCTCGCCCGACCGGGTGCGCGACATGATCCACCGGTTCAACGAGATGGGCATGGCCTCCTTGGACCCCAAGTGGGCGGGTGGCCGTCCCCGCCGGATCACGACTGACGACGAGGTGTTCATCGTCACGACGGCCAAGGCCCGGCCCGAAGCGGTCGGGCTGCCCTTCACCCGCTGGAGCTTGCGCAAGCTGGCGGCCTACCTCGCCGACAACCCGGTCCGGCGGATCGCCGTCGGCAGGGAGCGCCTGCGAGCGATCCTGGCCCGAAACGACGTGACCTTCCAGCGGACCAAGACCTGGAAGGAGACGAACGACCCATTGCGTGACGAGAAGCTC
>JAJYVK010000093.1 GCA_021792075.1 Actinomycetes bacterium
TAGTGCCAGGAACTTAGCTTGCGAGAGTCAGTTTTGCTTGGATGTTGTAGTGAATTTGTCGAATTATGATTGGCGCTAGTTTTTGTTACTTCTAGACACGTAAAGAGACGCGATAGGTGCTTTTCCACTTGACTGCCGCCCTCGGCTTCGATCTGATTGATGTGCTGCTACTGATTGCCGTTGCCTTGGCTGCGGTACGCGGGATACAGTTGGGAGCCTCGGTCCAGCTTGGCTCTTATGGAGGGTTCTGGCTGGGTCTATTTTTGGGTGCCATCGTGGCTCCAGCACTTGTCGGCCCGATACACTCCCCAGTTTGGCGTACAGTGGGCTCGCTGGTCATCCTCTTTGGAACCGCAACGATTCTTGCGGGAATCGGAAGAAGATTCGGCGTGACGTTGTGGAAGTCGATAAGACGTGTGAAGCTCGCAACGGTGGACTCCATCCTTGGAGCTGCGATTGCAGTCGTCGCTACACTGCTTGGCGTTTGGGTGATTGCCGGCATAGCCGTCAATTCGCCCTTCGCCCTTTTATCGTCGCAGGTGGCGAACTCTAGGATCGTGCGTGGTCTCGACAGGCTGTTGCCTCCGGCTCCCTCCGTATTCTCCAGGGTCCAGGCGTTCATCAACTCGCAGGGTTTTCCGTCCGTCTTCGCTTCGCTTCCTCCGCAGCTGGCAGGGCCTGTCGGACTTCCCGTTACAGCCCAGGTCAATCAGGTCGTAAAGCAAACATCTGCCTCGGTGATCAAGATCGAGGGAGTGGGCTGCGGGCAGATACAGGAGGGATCGGGATTTCTCGTCGCCCCCGGGGTCGTGGTCACTAACGCCCATGTAGTTGCCGGAATTCCTCATCCGTATATCCTTGACAGCCAGGGTCAGCATCCAGCTACCACGGTATTCTTTGATCCACAGCTGGATATCGCGATCTTGCGAGCGCAGGGTCTGACGGAGCCGGTGCTTCCGGTTTCGACCACCACATACTACAGAGATACGCAGGCGGTTGTGCTCGGATATCCGGGTGGCGGTCCGCTTACCTATGGCCCCGCGGGCATCATGGCAACATTCAATGCCACCGGTCGAGATATCTACGGTCAGGGACTGACAACACGACTTGTCTACGAGATCGATGCGATAGTAAGGCCCGGCAACTCTGGCGGTCCTCTCGTTGACATGAATGGACAGGTGATTGGCATCGTCTTCTCAAGATCCACGACAAATCCCGACGTAGGTTTCGCGCTGGCAAGTCCCGGCGTCGACCAGGAGATCGTTGCCCACGAAAGCGCTACTAGCGGCGTTTCGAGTGGGGCCTGCATCTCATAAGCTGTCGGTACATGAGGAGCTCTCTTAGAGGTTGGAATTCCCGCAAGGCGGCCAAGTCGAGCAAGGCTTCGCGAAAGGTGTCGTCAGCCTCGGGTGAGATCACCGTCAAGGGTATTCGAGTAGAGCTTTTGCGCAAGGAGATCAAAAATGTGCACCTCCGTGTCTACCCGCCGGATGGTCGTGTGCGGGTTTCCGTGCCGGCGCGGCTTCCGCTCGATTCGGTCGTCGGCCTGATCGAAGAGCGTTTCGAATGGATCCAGGCACAGCAGCTACGAGTCTGCACCGTTGCCACACCTGCCAGATTCGTTGACGGTGAGATTCACTTATTTGGAGGACGAGCCTACAATCTGAGCGTCATCGACACCCTGGCCAAAGAAAGAGTGGTTCTTGTTTCCCCGAATATTTTGCAGCTCCATTCCGGGATCGGTTCGACTGCTGAGGATAGGCGCAAGCTTCTGGAGGGTTGGTACAGGACGCAGTTGCGATCACGAGCCGAACCTTTTTTTGAGAAGTGGGAGAAGATACTTGGCGTAGAGGCCGCTGAGTGGAGAGTTCGAAAGATGTCCACCCGGTGGGGAAGCTGCAACGTCAAGGCCAAAAGAATCTGGCTCAGCCTGGAACTGGCAAAGAAGTCGGACGATTGTCTCGAGTACGTAGTCGTTCATGAGCTAGTCCACTTGCTTGAGCCAGGCCACGGTCCTCGCTTTGTGGCTCACATGGACGGGGCCATCTCAAACTGGAGGTACCTAAGAAAGAAGTTGAACTTGTCGCTTTAGCTGTCTTGGGGCCAGCTCAGACGGTGTGTCGTCGGAATACTGCTTTGCTCTGCATCCGTTTGCCCTGACATATAGCTGAGGATCTGCCTTTAGGCTGTACTAGTTGTGCTTACCGCAGAAAACCTTACAGTGGAGGTCGGAGGAAAGCTGATCCTTGAGAGGGTTAGCTTTAGAGTCACGCCCGGGGAAAAGGTCGGCATTGTAGGCCGCAATGGCGCGGGAAAGACATCGATGTTGAAGGTGCTTTCTGGCGACGCTCCCCCATCCGCTGGCAGGGTGGCTATAAAGGGTGCACTCGGCTACCTAAATCAAGAGCCAAAGGCTGATGAATCTATGGCCGGTCAGAGGGTGTTGGATCGCGTGATATCCGGTCGCTCGCTCGACAGCCTTGCTGAAGAACTCGAGAAGGCGAGATTGGCGATGGAACTTGATCCGAGCGAAGCCAACGTTTTTAAGTTCACCCGCCGCGAGGAGATATTCGCTGCGAAAGGTGGCTACCAGGCTGAATCGGAGGCTAAGAAGATCCTTGTTGGCTTGGGCATCGCAGAGAGCCGCTTTTCTCTCAGCCTCTCCCACCTCTCTGGCGGGGAACGAAGAAGAGTTGAGCTTGCCAAGATCCTCTTTGCGGGTAGTGATGTCCTTTTGCTTGACGAGCCGACGAACCATCTCGATCTTGATGCAAAGAACTGGCTCACCTCGTTCATGCGCACCTATAGAGGGGCAATGATGGTTATCAGCCACGATCTCGATCTGCTAGACGAGGCTATCACCAGGATATTCCACCTCGAGAGGGGTGACCAAGATGGTCAGCTGGTTGAGTACAAGGGGACATTCTCTCAGTACAAGAAGGCCAGGGCGGAAGATGAGGAAAGCGCCAGGAGACGCAATAGCCGACTTCAGGGCGAGATAAAAAGGCTCGCGGCTCAGGCCGATTCGATGAGGCACTCTACCGCGAAGAGGGCGAGAGTAGCCCAGTCGCTCGACAAGAGGGTGGAGAGGCTTGCAAATCAAGTGGACGAGGTGGCCGGGCGGTCTAGAGCAAAGGTTGCCGCCAAGATGATCGCACCGCCTCCTAGCGGCCGGGACGTGTTGTCTGTATCCGGCCTGTGCAAAGGGTTTGGTCAGGGGAGTGTTTTCGAGGATGTCTCATTCGACGTGTCTCGTTCTGAGCGACTTCTTATAGTCGGGCTGAATGGTGCTGGCAAGACCACACTGCTCAGGCTGGTCACTGGCGAGCTGCAGCCGGATATAGGCCGAGTCAGGTTCGGCAGGGATGTCAGTGTCGGGTACTACGCCCAAGAGCATGAGAATCTGAACCCGGATGACACCCCCGTCAATCAGATGAACCAGGCGTTAGGCGGCACCATCACCGAGACTAGGGGTCTCCTTGCCTCTTTTGGTCTTTCCGGAGACGTGATCTTTCAGCCTACCGGGACTTTGTCAGGAGGAGAGAAGACCAAACTCTCGCTGTCTCTCCTTGTTGCTGGACGGCACAACCTTCTTCTCCTCGATGAGCCGACCAACAACCTTGACCCCGAGTCGAGAGTCGCTGTTGGCAACTCCCTTGCGTCTTGGACCGGGACCATGTTGGTTGTGACACATGATGAAGCCTTTGCGGAGGCGATCAGGCCCGACAAGGTTCTCATACTTCCAGACGGGCTTGTCGATTACTACGATGACAACTACTTAGAGCTCGTAGCGATGGCGTAGGGCGCCGATTGCTCCCGCGGGTAAACTTATCTCTAGTAAGGTTGTGTTGTGGCTAAAGAAATTGTTGATGGAATCATAGAGATCGATACGCTACTGGGCGGTTGGGAGCATCTGACTGCAGGGTATGTGATCACGGGGGACGCGCCGGTTCTGATTGAAACTGGTTCGCAGAGTTCTCTGAGCTCTCTCTTGGATGGCCTGTCCTCCATTGGACTGGGCCCTAATGATCTTGCCGGTGTTGCTGTAACTCACATTCACCTTGATCATGCTGGAGCTGTCGGCGATGTAGCGAAGGCGTTTCCGAACGCGACGGTCTATGTTCATCCAAATGGAGCGCGCCATCTTGCAGATCCCTCCAGGCTTGTCAACTCTGCAGCTATGGTTTACGGAGAACTTCTAGACGAACTCTACGGGAGGCTGGAGCCGACGGAAGCTTCGAGGATCAAAATTCTTGAGGATCACGAACGCATTGCCGTTTCCTCTAACAGATATCTGGAGGCGCTAGATTCGCCGGGCCATGCCAAACACCACCTTGGATTTTTCGACTCCGCGACCGGTGTGATCTTTTCGGGAGACGCGATTGGAGTGCTGATACCTGAGTTAGGCGTTCTGAGGCCAGCGACACCGCCACCCGATTTCGATCTCGATCTCGTCGTTTCTTCGATGGACAAATTCGCCGACTACAACCCGGTCGCTATCGCGATGGCCCACTACGGCCTATTTACGAATCCTGAGGAGCTCCTGGCAAAAGGGAAGGACGTGGTCACCAGCTGGGCACACGTCGCGGAGAGGGCATTCAACGAGGACAAAGATATCGAACAGGCTTTGGAGGAGGCGTTCAGATCGGAGACCGATGGGCTTGACCAGACCTTGGTCGATCGTTTCGACACTCTCAACGGGATGCACTCGAATGCAAATGGGTTGAAAAGATGGCTCGAAATCCGAAGGCAGCACGAAGGTCATTCACACTCCTGAGCTGAGGATCTGCATCCGTAAGGCCGTGAAGCGCAGGGTGCCCCACGGCCCTAGTTGGCGGAGGGAGTGGGATTTGAACCCACGGTGCCTTGCGACACGACGGTTTTCAAGACCGTTCGATTCGTCCGCTCTCGCATCCCTCCGGCGCACATGCTAGTTGCTGCGAAGCCGTTGAAAGAACTCTGACAGCATCCTGCTAGAAATTTCTTCCAATACGCCTCCGACGATTTCCACTTCGTGGTTGAGCCGTGGGTCGCATCCTACGTTGTAGAGTGAGCCCAGGGCGCCGGACTTGGGGTCGTACGGACCAAAGACGACGCGGTCGATTCGAGAGTTTAAAATCGCCCCGCTACACATCAGGCAGGGCTCCAGGGTCACGTATAGGGTGCAGCTGCTGAGTCGCCAGCTTTGAAGTTCTGCTGCGGCGCGACGAATTGCAATCATCTCCGCATGGTCCGTGGGGTCGTGAGAGGTTTCTCTTTCGTTGTGGCCCCAGGCGATTATACGTTTGTCCCGTACGCATACTGCGCCAATTGGAACATCGCCCTTGGCAGCAGCTAGCTCTGCTTCGTACAGCGCTTGGCGCATGAAGAACTCATCTTCAACTAAGGAGTACGCCGTCCCGTCGTTCACTCATGCTCCCTGGCTTTTAATAGACCGCAAAGGTCCAGGCTGGCTATGGCTACCTGGGGCGTCGTTGGCGCCCAGGTAGCCTCGTGCCGCCGCGGAGGGGGTGGGATTCGAACCCACGGTGAGTTTCCCCACACGCGATTTCCAGTCGCGCCGATTCGGCCGCTCTCGCACCTCTCCTTGTGTCAACACGCTATTCTAGGTAGTTGACAGGTCGTTTCGTGCGGTGGCTGGGCCCTGCGCGGCCTGGCTCCGTGAACCGAGTCAGGGTCGGAAGGCAGCAGCTCTCAGCGGATCACCAGGGGTGCCGCAGTAAGTCTGGCCATCGCACGAAGCGACTAGAGACTATATGCACCGGATTTGTCCATTCGTATTTATTTTTGAGGTTGGGAACTTTGCGCGAAATCACAAGTTTCGACTCCTTCGTTCCTATGGCGTTGTAGTCTCCAATTGTGGCCGAATTACCCTCTTATACCTCGCTATACCGACGCTTCAGGCCTCAGCGCTTCTCTGAAGTGCTTGGGCAAGAGCATGTCACCAGGGCTTTACGCAATGCTGTAAGCCATGACAGGGTTGCTCATGCCTACCTTTTTTCTGGTCCCAGGGGCACCGGCAAGACCTCTACAGCACGGATACTGGCCAAGGCTCTCAACTGCCAGGCTCCTGTTGATGGTGAACCATGCTGTGAGTGCAACTCGTGCATCTCCATTACAGAGGGGCGCTCGTTCGATGTCGTCGAACTCGATGCGGCGTCGAATTCTGGTGTTGACGCCATCAGATCACTGATCGCCCAAACTCCAACAGGAACCTTGGGAAAGTGGAAGGTCTACATCATAGACGAGGTGCATATGCTGACTACGGGAGCTTCAAACGCGCTCCTGAAAACTCTTGAAGAGCCTCCGAGCCACGTTGTTTTCGTGCTTGCAACAACGGATCCGCAGAAGGTGATCCCAACAATAAAGAGCAGAACACAGCATTATGAGTTTCGGTTTCTTGACGAGGCCACACTTGAGAGATTGATCAATTCGGTATCGGCGCAGGCGGAGCTCAACCTAGAT